>CADCQE010000062.1 GCA_902803505.1 uncultured Lachnospiraceae bacterium
ATTCGCCCTCCTTCCACCAGATCGAGGGACTGGTCATCGATAAAGGCATCACCTTCGCCGATCTCAAAGGAACGCTGGATGTCTTTGCCAAGGAGCTCTTCGTGGAGGACACCCGGACGAAGTTCCGGCCCCATCATTTCCCCTTCACGGAACCCTCTGCGGAGATGGACGTCTCCTGCTTCAAATGCGGGGGCAAGGGCTGCCGCTTCTGCAAGGGCGAGGGCTGGATCGAAATTCTGGGCTGCGGGATGGTGCATCCACATGTCCTTGAGATGTGCGGCCTCGACCCCGCCGAGTACGGCGGCTTCGCCTTCGGCGTCGGCCTGGAGCGCATCGCTCTCCTGAAGTACGAGATCGATGACATGCGCCTCCTCTATGACAACGACATACGCTTCCTGAACCAGTTCTGAAATGGATCCAAGGAAATATTCTTTCGATCCGCAAGAAGGAGATAATCAATTATGAATACATCACTGTCATGGATCAGGGCTTATGTCCCTGAGCTCAATGTGACACCAAAGGAATATATGGACGCGATGACGCTCTCGGGCACGAAGGTGGAGAGCTATGAGGAGCTGGACAAGTGCCTCGACAAGATCGTCGTCGGAGAAGTGAAGAGCTGTGAGGCCCACCCGGATTCGGATCACCTGCATGTCTGCAAAGTGGACGTGGGCGGGGAGAAGCTGCTCCAGATCGTATGCGGCGCCCCGAATGTGGCGGCAGGACAGAAGGTCCCGGTTGTTCTCGTGGGAGGACGGGTTGCCGGAACCCACAGCGGCGGCAGCGCAGAGGGCGGCATTGAGATCAAAGCCGGCAAGCTCAGAGGTGTGGAATCCGAGGGGATGATCTGCTCTATCGATGAACTGGGGAGCAGCAGCGAATTCTATCCGGAGGCTCCCTCTGACGGCATCTATGTATTTCCTTCCGACACGCCGGTGGGTGCGGATGCCGTAGAGCTCCTCGGACTGCACGACTCCGTCTTTGAATATGAGATCACCTCCAACCGCGTGGACTGCTACAGCGCCATCGGGATTGCAAGGGAAGCCGCAGCCACCTTCGGCCTTGGCTTTCAGGAGCCCTTGATCAAGGAGACGGGGAACAGCGAGGATGTGAAAGACTATGTGTCTGTGGAAGTGCTCGATACGACGCTCTGCCCCAGATATACAGCGCGCGTTGTGAAGAATGTCAAAATCGGCCCGTCCCCGCAGTGGATGCAGAGGAGACTGGCCTCCAACGGCATCCGCCCGATCAACAACATCGTGGACATCACCAACTACATCATGGAAGAGTACGGGCAGCCCATGCATGCCTATGACTACGACACGATCGCCGGCCACAAGATCATTGTGCGCCGCGCGGAAGCGGGCGAGAAATTCGTGACTCTGGACGGCCAGGAGCATGAGATGGATGAGCGCATGCTCATGATCTGCGACGGCGAGAAGTCCGTGGGCATCGCCGGTATCATGGGCGGTGAGAATTCCATGATCACGGACGACGTGAAGACCGTGCTCTTCGAGGCGGCGAACTTTGACGGAACCAATATCCGTCTTACCTCCAAGAGGCTGGGACACCAGACGGATGCTTCCCAGAAATTTGACAAGGGCCTGGATCCCAACACGGCGATGCTCGCCATGAACCGCGCCTGCGAGCTCATGGAAGAATTCGGGGCCGGAGAGGCGGTCGGCGGAGCGATCGACATCTATCCTGTAAAATGGGGCTCGCGGGAGCTTCCTTTTGAGCCGGAGAAGATCAATCAGATGCTGGGAACCAGGATCTCCGAGGAGCAGATGCTTGCGTATTTCAAGAAGCTGTCCCTGACGTACAACGAAAAGAACAGAACCATCGTTGTACCGAGTTGGAGACAGGGTCTCTTCCGCACCTGTGACCTGGCGGAGGAGGTCGCCCGTTTCTACGGCTACGACAAGATCCCGGTGACGCTTCCCAGCGGCTCAGCGACGGCCGGCGGGCTTACCTATGAGATGAGGATCGAAGGGATCGCAAGAGACATCGCTGAGGACTGCGGCTTCTCCCAGGGGTATTGCTACAGCTTTGAATCCCCGAAGGTCTTCGACAAGCTGCTCCTGCCTGAGGATGCGCCGGAGCGGAAGGCCATCGAGATCCGGAATCCTCTCGGACCGGATTATTCGATCATGCGCACGACTTCTCTCAATGGCCTGCTGAATTCACTTTCAACGAATTACAACCGCCGCAACAAGGCTGTCCGCCTCTATGAGCTCGGCAACATTTATCTCGCGAAGAAGCTGCCGCTTACGGAGCTTCCCGACGAGAGGAAGATGCTGACTCTGGGCATGTACGGTGAGGGCGATTTCTTCGACATGAAGGGCGTTGTGGAGCTGCTCCTCGAGAAGGTCGGTGTGTCGAAGAAGCTTGTTTACAGCAATTCCGTCCTGAAGCCTTATTACCATCCGGGGCGCCAGGCGCAGATCTTTGCCGGGGATATATGCATCGGTGAGATCGGCGAGGTCCACCCGCTTGTCATGAAGAATTATGAGCTGGGAGAGCGCACGTACGTGGCGGTTCTCGACCTGAAGAATATTGTTCCGCTGACCTCTTTCGACCGGAAATACCAGGGCCTGGCAAAATACCCGGCCACGACCCGCGACATCAGCATGATTGTCCCGAAGCAGGTTACCAACGCGCAGATCGAGGCGATGATTGTGCAGCGCGGCGGGAAGATTCTGGAAGAATGCACACTCTTTGATATCTACGAGGGCGCGCCGATTCTCCCGGGCTTTAAGTCCATGGCTTATTCCCTGCGCTTCCGCCACCCCGACAAGACACTGGAAGATGCCGAGATCCAGTCCGCCATGAAGAAGATCCTCAATGGCCTCGACACCCTCGGCATTGAACTGAGATCCTGATTTCCTCTGATCTTTTTTGAGAATTATGATGAAGACATCGGATTATGATTATGAGCTGCCGCAGGAGCTGATCGCACAGGATCCGCTGGAGGTGCGGTCGGACTCCCGGCTGATGGTACTTTCGCGGGAGAACGGCGATGTGGAACTGGACAGCTTCAGCCATATCGGCAGTTACTTAAGGCCCGGCGATGTGCTGGTACTCAATGACACGAAGGTGATCCCCGCGCGCCTCTTCGGCACGAAGCAGGAGACCGGCGCCAAGGTGGAGCTGCTCCTCCTGAAGCGAATCACTGAGCACGAGTGGGAGACCCTTGTGAAGCCGGGCAAAAAATGCCGCAGCGGGAGCTTCCTGAATTTCGGGACGCCGGATGACAAGGGGCGCTTTCCCCTGACCGCCGAGATCGTGGATGTGATGGAGGACGGAAACCGAAGGGTGCACTTCTACTATGAAGGCGTCTTCGAGGAGCATCTGTCCGCCCTCGGGGAAATGCCGCTGCCTCCTTACATCCATAAGAAGCTGGAGGACGGCAGGCGCTACAACACCGTCTACGCCAAGAACGACGGGAGCGCGGCGGCCCCGACGGCCGGCCTGCATTTTACAGAGGAGCTGCTGAAGGAGCTTGAGGAGATGGGCGTGGAGATCGTCCGCGTCACGCTCCATGTGGGCCTTGGCACCTTCCGCCCCGTGAAGGCGGAGGACCTGACGCAGCACCACATGCACAAGGAGAGCTACCTCGTGACGGAGGAGGCGGCAGAGCGGATCAATGCGGCCAAGCAGGAGGGGCGGCGTGTGATCTGTGTGGGAACGACCTCCTGCAGAACCGTGGAGTCCGCAGCCCGCAAGAATGGCAGGGTGTGCGCGGGAAGCGCGGAGACGGATATCTTTATCTACCCCGGCTATGAGTTCCGCATCATGGACGGACTGATCACGAACTTTCATCTGCCCGAGTCTACGCTCATTATGCTGGTTTCAGCATTTGCCGGCAGGGAGCGGGTGCTTGCGGCTTATCGGAGGGCAGTGGAGGAGCGCTTCCGCTTCTTCTCCTTTGGAGATGCTATGCTTGTAATATAAATGACGGAATCCTTCCTGCGAAGGGTTCCGCGTTTCATAGAGGCAGGGGGAACTGGAATGAAGATTGGATTTATCGGCCTCGGCTTAATCGGCGGCTCCATAGCGAAGGCGATCCGCCGCATCCATCCGGACGCAGAGATCATCGCCTACAACCGCACACAGGAGGTACTCAATCAGGCAATACGGGCCGGCGTCATTGACGAGGCGGTCTGGGATATCACGGCCTCCTTCGGGGACTGCGACTACATCTTCCTCTGTGTGCCGGTGGTCACGATGAAGAAGTACTTAAAGGAGCTGAAGCCGTTTATCGGCTTCAATACCATTCTCACTGACGTCGGATCCACAAAATCGGACATCCACGAGACGGCCAATGCGCTCGGACTGTCCGCGAGTTTTATCGGCGGACATCCCATGGCCGGCTCGGAGAAGACCGGCTTTGAAGCATCCTCGGACCGCCTGATCGAAAACGCCTGGTACATCCTGACACCCGGCGGCGACGTGCCGATCGAGAAGGTGAGCGCCTTCTCTGAATTCATCCGTTCTCTCGGCGCCCTGCCCCTGATCCTGACATGCGGCGAGCACGATTACATCACGGCTGCCATCAGCCATGTTCCGCACGTGGTCTCGGCGGCTCTTGTCAACATGGTTCATGAACTGGACGGCAAAGAAGGGTACATGCACAGCATTGCGGCAGGCGGATTCAAGGACATTACGAGGATCTCTTCCTCCTCCCCGCAGATGTGGCAGGAGATCTGCCTCTCCAACAGTGAGTACATCTGCACGGTGCTGGAGAGCTACATCCGAAAGCTCACGGATTTCCGCTTTGCGATTCGTAATGGCAATAAAGAGAAGCTTCTTCAATACTTTTCTGAGTGCAGGGCTTACCGGGACAGCTTCTCCGATGATGCCTCCGGCC
>CADCQE010000063.1 GCA_902803505.1 uncultured Lachnospiraceae bacterium
GGCACGCATATGATTGAGAATATTACCCTCTCCTTCCAGGGGATCTGGAGCCACAAGCTGCGGTCCCTCCTGACGATGCTCGGAATCATCATCGGCATTGCGGCCATCATCACCATCGTTTCTACCATCAAGGGTACTAACGAGCAGATCAAGGAGAACCTGATCGGGGCCGGCAACAATGTCGTCACAGTGTCCCTCACCCAGGATAAGACGGAGTATGAGATGCAGTACAACGGGCTTCCCAAAGGGGTATCCGTGATCACGGAGAAGACGAGGCGGAGCCTGGAGAAGCTGGAGGGCGTAAAAGAAGTGGCGCTCTATCGCTTTCGCAGTTACGCGGAGAGCATCTATTATCAGAATACATCCTTTACCGGGAACCTCGTGGGGATAGACAACCACGATTTTTCCGTGAACGGATATTCCGTCATCTACGGAAGATGCTTTACGGACTTCGACAATCAGACCTTTCACAAATGCGCCATTGTGGACTCGGAGACAGCCTCCAGTCTCTTTGGAGATACGAACGTTCTGGGCAAGATTATTGAGATCTCCACGGAGCCCTTTGTCATCGTCGGCGTCGTGGAGAAGCGGAACGAAGCGAAGCTCAACATCAACACCAGGGAAGACTACTATACTTATTCGGACACTGCGGCGGGATCCATCTTCGTACCCATTGATGTCTGGCCGATCATCTACCGCTACGATGAGCCGCAGAGTGTCTCTGTCCGCGCGGACAATACCGATATGATGACCAAAGCAGGCAACAATGTGGCAAAGGCCCTGACGGCCACGCAGATCAAAGTGCCCGAGGGAAGCAGCAGCAGTAAGTTCAGCTACACCGCCGAGGACCTCCTCAAGGAGGCGACGAGGATGCAGCAGCTGGCGAACTCAACGAACAACCAGCTGCTGTGGATCGCCGGCATCTCCCTTCTCGTCGGCGGAATCGGCGTCATGAACATCATGCTGGTCTCCGTCACGGAGCGGACAAAAGAGATCGGACTTAAGAAAGCGATCGGGGCAAAGCGGCGGCGAATCGCTGCCCAGTTCCTCACCGAGGCCGCTGTCCTCACTTCGCTCGGAGGGATGATCGGGGTCGCAAGCGGCATCATCCTGTCGCGCGTGGTCTCCAATATGATGAAGACGCCCACCGCCATCAGCATACCTTCCTGTATTATTGCCGTCGGTTTCTCCATGGGAATCGGCATTATCTTCGGCCTGCTTCCTGCCGTGAAGGCATCGAAGCTGAACCCCATTGACGCTCTCAGAAGTGAATAAAGAAGATAATTCAGAGGTCTAAAAATGAGCTTTTCATTTATGAAGGAGCTTCCTGAACCGGAAGAGATTAAGAAAATGCTGCCGCTGCCGGAGCGCTATGCCGCTCTCAAAGAAGAGAGGGACGCGCAGATCCGCGCTGTTTTTGAGGGAACAAGTGAGCGCTTCCTGCTCATCATCGGCCCGTGCTCTGCGGACAATGAGGCGGCAGTGGTGGACTACAGCTGCAGACTGGCCCGCGTGGCGGAGCAGGTGAAGGAGAAGCTTCTCCTCATCCCGCGGGTCTACACCAATAAGCCCCGCACGACGGGAGCCGGGTACAAGGGCATGCTGCACCAGCCAGACCCGGAGAAGAAACCGGATCTCCTCGCCGGCCTCCTTGCGATCCGGAAGATGCACATCGATGTCATCCGGGAGAGCGGACTGACTCCCGCAGACGAGATGCTGTATCCGGAGAATCATTCCTTCATGGAGGATGTGCTCTCCTATGTCGCTGTCGGGGCCCGCTCGGTAGAGGACCAGCTGCACCGCATGGTGGCGAGCGGCGTGGATATCCCCGTCGGGATGAAGAATCCCACCTCAGGGGATTTCTCTGTGATGCTCAATTCCATTATGGCTGCACAGATGCCCCAGAGCTTTATTTACCGGAACTGGGAGATCGAGACAAGCGGCAACGCCTATACACATGCTGTCCTCAGGGGAGCGGTCAATAAGCACGGGCAGTATATCCCGAATTATCATTTTGAGGACCTGATACTTGTGGCCCGGGCCTATGAAGACAGAAACCTGAAGAATCCCGCCGTCATTGTGGATACGAATCACAGCAACTCCGGAAAGCAGTATCTGGAGCAGATCCGCATCGCCAAGGAAGTCATGCACAGCAGGCAGCATTCTGAAGCCGTGAAAAGGATTGTCAAGGGTCTCATGATTGAGAGCTATATCGAGCCGGGCTGCCAGAAGGTCGGAGAGCATATCTACGGGAGATCCATCACAGACCCCTGCCTGGGATGGGAGGAGACAGAGAGACTGATCCTGGAGATCGCCGAGCACATATGAGGGAAAGAATTTGCCGGGGACATATCTTATGGAGCGCTTTCGAAAAAGAGATCTGCTGCTTATTCTGAGTCTGCTTGGGGCGGCAGGGCTTCTCTTTCTGCTGCTGCACCTGACATCCGGGGCATCCGGCCCTGCCGCTTATGTGCTGGTCCGGATCGACGGCAAGGAGGCCGGACGCTTTCCGCTTAACCAGGACCGCGAGATCTCTTTTGACACCTCTTACGGCCATAATCTTCTGGTGATCAAGGATGGCGAAGCCTATATGGCCGAGGCGGATTGTCCGGATGGATACTGCATGGCACAAAGTCCGCTCAGGAAGGGAGGCGAGAGAATCGTCTGCCTGCCCCACAGGCTGATCGCTGAGGCCGGGACCTACGGCAAGAGTCATGAGGCGGAATATGATGCAGTGGCAGGACAGCCGGCAGAACAGGATCAGGTCGTACCGAACAACTGACAAGAAAATACTGGCGGCACTTCAAGGCTGCACAACAAGCAGAGAGGATCATTTGCATGATAAGCGAGCATTCCGGCCGCAAAAAACGGAGCTCAATGAGGACAGAGCTCTCGATCATAGTGGTAGCGGTCATTGTATGCGCTCTGGGAATCGTGGGGATCGCCACATACTTTGGGCTGGCCCCGTTCTACAGGCACAATATGATCTCCAAGCTGGTCAGCACCTACCGCAAGATCGATGCGCTCACCGACGACTACGAGGATTTTACAAAAGAGCTCTATCAGATCGCCGAGCAGGACAACATCCGGATCACCGTGACCGATTCAGAGTTTACAAAGTATGAGTCCACTACCTATAACGGGCTCAGCTACGTCAACCGGCTCTTTGGCTATATGACCGGTTTTTACCGCAATGAAGTGGATATTGTGAAATCGACGGAGCTTTACACGATCCAGGAGACCCAAGACGAGAAGGTGGAGGTCACGTATCTGGAGATGTGGGGGCGCCTGTCGGACGAAGGCTGGTTTATCATCGCCACGCCCCTTGAGAGCATCACCCACACGGCGCACCTGTCAATGGTTTTCTTCGTCCTTGTCGGTCTGATGGCGATCGCTGCGAGTATTTTCGTGATCTACGTGATCCTAGGCCGCTATACCAGGCCTCTCGCTTCCCTTACAGAGCAGGCGCGGCGGATGGCGAATCTGGAATTCGATGCCCACTACACCGGCGACGATGCCAACGAGATCGGTGAACTGGGACAGAGCTTTAATAAGATGTCCGATGAGCTTGAGCGGGCGATCTCCGAGCTGAAATCCGCCAATGTGGAACTGCAGAGGGACAACGAGCGGAAGACCAAGGTCGATGAAGTGAGAAAGGAATTCCTCAACAATGTGTCCCACGAGCTGAAGACGCCCATCGCCCTGATTCAGGGTTACGCGGAAGGCCTGAAAGACAATATCGCAGAGGACGCCGACAGCAGAGACTTCTACTGCGATGTCATCATTGACGAGGCAGCCAAGATGAACGTCATGGTGAAGAAGCTGCTGACACTCAATCAGCTGGAATTCGGAAATGACCAGATCGTCATGGACCGCTTTGATCTGGTGCAGCTGATCCGCGGCGTGATGGAAGGCATGCAGATCATGATCGATGAGGCGGAGGCCAAGGTGTCCTTTGCCGAGAATGGCCCCGTCTACGTCTGGGGCGATGAATTCCAGATCGAAGAGGTGGTGACGAACTACCTGAGCAACGCGCTGCACCATGTATCCGGGAAGAAGCTCATTGAGATCCGCATAGAACTTAGCGGAACAATCGCCCGCACGACTGTCTTCAACACCGGACAGCCCATCCCCGAAGAAGACCTGGACAGAGTCTTCGAGAAGTTCTACAAAGTGGATAAAGCCAGAACCCGCGAGTACGGCGGCTCCGGCATCGGGCTGTCCATCGTCAAAGCCGTCATGGACGGCCACCACCAGCTCTGCGGCGTCAGGAACTATGAGAACGGCGTTGCCTTCTGGTTCACCCTGGAGCGCTGCTCAAAAGACCGGAACCAGCAGCCCGCATCCGCCAAAATGCCATACAAACCGGCATGAGCGCATTCAGCGAGGAGACAGACAAGCGCCGCAAACTGCGGCAATCGAGGTGACAAAGACCGAAAAAGAGTTTACCTGCAATCGTTCATCCTGTATAATATTTTTATCGAATCACGGACATAAGAGCACAGATCTTCAAGCAGAATCATTTTCGGCAACTTGCAAAGGGGTACATTTTTTCATAGGAGGATACCATGACAAAAAGAAGGGGATTCTATCAAACTATTGCCCTGGGCACCGCCCTGGTGCTGACAGTAAGCACCCTGTCTTTCGGCGCCTTCGCCGACGAGACAGACACTGACGCAGTCTACGCAGCAACAGCGGATGAAGAAGAGTACGAAGCAGAGGACGGTTCGAAAGAGACAGAGAGTCTCCTTCCCGAGGCCTCCCCTGAAGCGCAGGAAGATCAGGAACTCATTGTAGAAGAGAGCTCCGAAGAGGAGTCGGCAGAGGACAGCAGTTCTGAGCAAGAAGCGGATGCAGTGTTCGCAGAGGACTCAGAGCCTGAACTCCTCTTCACTGAAGATACTGTGGAAGAAGCGGAAGAGCTCATGGAAGAAGCGCTTCCGGAGGAGCCTGTACAGAAAGAGGAGGCCGCCGAGGAAGAGACGGATGAGTTCGCACTGGCCGGAGACGACAGCGGAGTCATCGCAGACGGCAGGATTTACTGGGAAGTAAAGTCCTCAGGAGATAAGAAGACACTCCGCTTTTCACTGGTGAACGCGACAATTACGGCTGACATCCCGGACTACGAGGCACTCAAAGACCGCCCCTGGGATGAGCATGCCTCCAGCATCACGGATGTAGAAGTGGGGCCGAATGTGACCGGAATCGGCAAGCTGAATTTCAGCGGCTTCTCCAAGCTCTCTAAGGTGAGCCTTCCCGCAGCCGGATTTACCGCCATCCATGAGCAGGCATTCACAAACTGCCCGGCTCTCAAGGAGATCAGCATACCGGCGACAGTGACTTCCATCGGAAGCAAGGTCTTTGAGGGAGACACGGGCATTGTGATCAAGGGCAGCTTCTCCAGCGCAGCGGAAGATTATGCGCTTGCGAACTCCATTCGCTTTGTCCCTTCCGCGGTGACAGACCTGAGCGGCTCCCAGCTTGTGATCGCTCCCACGGAATTCATATATGACGGAACCGCCAAGCAGATCACCGTCACTTTGAAATACAGCAAGACCACGCTTGTCCAGGGCCTGGATTATTCCCTCAATATCGGGGACAATGTGAATGCGGGAACGAAGACGCTGACCGTCACGGGCACAGGCAATTATTCCGGCAGCAAGACAGCCCAGTACACCATCAAACCGGCCTCCATTAAGTCAGGAACGGTGAGCGGAATCAAGAGCAAGAAGGGATATACAGGACGCGCGGTCACACAGGATCCGGTTGTCGTCGTGAACGGCAAGACGCTTAAAGAAGGAACAGACTACGAGCTGACATATAAGAACAATACAAAGCAGCCCAACAAGCAGAAGAAGAAATATGTAAATGCTTCCGTTACGATTACCGGCAAAGGCAATTACAGCGACGATGTCACGAAGAATTTCCAGATTGTCAAGTCCACAATCAAGAAGAACTGCCTGTCCAAAGTGCCTGCGAAGACCTACACTGGGAAGGCAATCACTCCGAAGGTCACCGTCAAGATCGACGGCGTGACGCTCAAGAAGAACAGAGATTACACAATCAAGTATTCGAACAACACGAACGTCGGCACGGCCAAAATTGTCGTCAAGGGCAAAGGCAATTTCAAAGGAACGGCGAAGACAAGCTTTAAGATCAAGAAAGTGAGCGTAGAGGATGCTTCGCTCAGCGGACTTAAGGATCGGACTTATACAGGCAAAGAGATTAAGCTGGATCTGACCTTGAAGATCAAAAAGCGCACCCTGAAGGAAGGGACGGATTACTCGGTCTCTTACTCTAACAATTTGAAAGCCGGCACCGCCACTGTCACCATCAAAGGCAAGAACAATTACAAGGGAAAGCGCGTAGAGCACTTTGAGATCTCGACAGCCAGGATGAGCAGTGTCAAGATCAGCAATATTAAGGATATGCCTTATACCGGAAAGCCTGTGAAGCAGTCTCCGGTCGTAAAGCTTGGTGACGTCACACTGCAGGAGGGCAGAGACTATTCGATCAGCTATAACAACAATGTGAACATCGGCACTGCGACCATGATCTTCACCGGAAAGGGAAGCATGACGGGAGAGCGCTCTGCGAACTTCAGGATCAAACAGTTCAAGATCTCCGACGCAAGCATCAGCGGCATCACGAACAAGGAGTACACGGGGAATCCCATCACACAGAGCATCAGCGTCAGATACGGGGACAGGAGCCTGAAGGCCGGAAAGGATTACTCCGTCAGCTACAGCAACAACGTATCCGTTGGAACTGCCCAGGTGACGATTACGGGACTCAACGGATATACGGGATCTGTCACCAAGAGCTTCACGATTTCACCGCAGGGCACTTCCTTTAAGAGCATCAACCTTGCGGTAAAAAGGCTGACGATCACATGGAATCCGAAGAGCAATATTGACGGCTATTGGCTGCAATATGGGACAGACAGTTCTTTCAACACTTACCTCAAGAATTTGAAGCTTCCGGCCAGCCGCACTGAATATATCGCCAATGTGCCGAATGCGGGTACAAAGTATTATGCCCGGATCTGCACGTATAAGGATGTGGATGGCAAGCGCTATTACTCCAAGTGGCACTGAGGCTGAGGAGTTCGGAGAGATCATCCTGATATCTCTTTCCGACATTAAGATTGAAGGAAGATAAGGCGGATTCTTCAGGAATCCGCTTTCTTCTATTGGACGGGTATTGATTCTGGAACGCGAATCGGGAGAAATGGATTATGGCAGCGAAACTGGACTGCACTGCAGCGCAAAAACTGATCCAGCCCTACCTCGATGAAGAGATCGGGGGCAGGCAGTGCAATGAGTTTTTGAACCATATCAGGGAATGTGAGAACTGCCGGCATGAGCTCGAGACGAGCTATATTGTGGAGTATGCGCTGAAATACCTGGATGACGATAAACTTGACAATTTTGATATCAATGGATTTCTGGAGGAACAGATCAACCTGAGTGAGCGAAGGATTTCGAGGCGCCAGCTGCTCAACGTACTGATCTGGATCGCCATTGTTGTCATGGCTCTTGTGATTGCCGGCATCATTTTCCGACTTGCATTTCCGGAGCTGTTCACCAAGGTGCTGTCAGACCTGATGAGCCTGTTCGGGATCCCGGCAGTATGACGCATCTCACCGCAGCTTACACAGACTGGGAAAGGGATTTTCGGTATGAGCAAAAAATTGTTACTTCTGGATGGACACAGCATTCTGTTCCGGGCGTATTACGGGGTGCCGCTCACGATGACTGCGCCGGACGGCCTGCACACCAATGCGATCTTTGGTTTCCTGAACATTATGAGCAAGATGATCGATGACGAGAAGCCGGACGCCCTTGCAGTGGCCTTTGATCTGCCATCTCCCACCTTCCGCCATCAGCTCTATGCGGATTACAAAGGGAACCGCGAGAGAGCCCCGGAGGAATTTCACGAGCAGGTGCCGGTCATCAAGGAGCTTCTGGAAGACATGGAGATTCCCGTGGTGACGGCTGAGGGATATGAGGCCGATGATATCCTTGGAACCTTGTCGGCACAGGCAGAGAGGGAAGACTACCTTGTGGCCCTGGTCTCGGGGGACCGGGATCTCCTTCAGCTTGCCAGCGACAGGACGGAAGTCATCATTCCGAAGACCAGGGGCGGGCAGACGAGCTACGAGCGCTATCATCCGGCACAGGTGCAAGAGGCCTACGGTGTCACACCTGCTGCCTTTATCGAGTTAAAGGCGCTGATGGGCGACAGCTCGGACAATATCCCCGGGCTTCCCGGCGTGGGACCGAAGACCGCGCAGAAGATCATGGAGACCTATGGTTCCATTGAAGGCGCTCATGCCCATGTGGACGAGATTAAGCCGAAGAAGGCCATGGAAGCAATGCGGGACCACTACGAGGACCTGCAGCTCAGTCTGAAGCTTGTGACGATCTGCAGGGATGCTCCCGTGCACTTCGACGAGGAGGCCTTCAGGCTTGGCAATCTCTACAATGAGAAGGCCTATGAGCTCTTGAAGCAGCTGGGCATGAAGAGCTTTCTCGGGCGCTTTGAAGAGGACAGCAAGGAGAGCGGTGACTGCGAGACCTTCACTGTCGTCACAGACCTTGCCCAGGCATCCTCCATCTTTAAGGAGGCGGCTTCCGCTTTCTTCGGGATGTCAATGCTGGAGGAGAGGGGCAAGGTGTATGCCGCAGCCATCAGCACGGAGAAAGGGACGAGCGTGCTCCTTCCCCAGGGGTTTCTTACAGAGGAGTACCTCCTTGACCAATTCCGGCTTCTGCTTGGAGTTAGCCCCTGCATTTCGATCTGCGGCGCAAAGCCCTTGCTGAAGCTCACATCCGCGGAGGACTCCGGACCGCTCTTCGACTGCGTGCTGGCTGCATATCTGGTGGATCCCTTAAAATCCGACTGGACTGCGGACAGCATTGCATCCGCTTATCTCCATAAAAATGTGCCCTCCGAGGAAGAGCTGATCGGCAGGAAAGGACTTGGTGCGGCGTCCGGATCCGAGACATTTTCTGACCGGATCTCCCATCTTGCGGCGGTCAGTGCACAGACCGCCCGCGCCTCTTACAGGCCTCTCAGGGAGAAGCTGAAGTCTTACGGGATGGACAGGCTTTATGACGAAGTGGAGATGCCTCTGACTGCAGTTCTTGCTTCCATGGAGCGCGCAGGGATCCTGGCGAGCCGTGAAGAGCTCAGGAATTACAGTCATTCCCTGGGCAGCCGCATTGAAGAGCTGACTGCTCAGATTTATGAAGAAGCCGGAGAAGAATTCAATATCAATTCCCCAAAACAACTGGGGCAGATATTATTTGAAAAAATGGGAATTCCGGGCGGCAAAAAGACGAAAACCGGATATTCTACAGCCGCAGACGTGCTGGAAAAGCTTGCCCCTTCCTACCCGATTGCGGATAAGCTTCTGGAGTACCGCACGCTTGCGAAGCTGAAATCCACTTACGCCGACGGCCTGCCCGCTTTCATTGAGGAGGACGGGAGGATACACAGTACCTTCCACCAGACTGTCACGGCCACGGGACGGCTGTCCAGTGCGGACCCCAACCTCCAGAACATCCCCATGCGCGGAGAGCTTGGGCGCCTGATTCGCAAATGCTTCTATCCGCGGGAGGGCTGCGTCTTCGTGGATGCAGACTACTCCCAGATCGAGCTGCGCATCCTGGCGCATATGTCCGGGGACGAGAAGCTGATCGAAGCCTACCGGCAGGCGAAGGACATTCATGCCATTACGGCCTCACAGGTCTTCCATATCCCCTTTGAAGAAGTCACAGAGCTCATGCGGAGAAATGCGAAGGCAGTGAATTTCGGCATCGTGTACGGCATCAGCTCCTTCGGGCTCAGCCAGGGACTCTCGATCTCCCGCAAAGAGGCGGAGGAATACATACGCCAGTACTTTGAGACCTATCCTAAGATCAAGAGCTTTCTGGACGGGCTGGTGAGTTCGGCTAAGGAGAAAGGCTATGCACTGTCTCTCTTTGGCCGGCGGCGCCCGGTCCCGGAGCTGAAATCTTCAAATTATATGCAGCGCAGCTTCGGGGAGAGAGTGGCGATGAACAGTCCGATTCAGGGGACTGCGGCCGACATCATGAAAATCGCCATGAACCGCGTATACCGGAAGCTGAAGGAAGAACTGCCTGAGGCGGCGCTGCTCCTGCAGATCCACGACGAGCTGCTCGTGGAGGTCCCTGAGGACCAGGCGGAGAAGGCCCTTGCGATTATAAGCTCAGAGATGAAGAACGCCGCGGACCTTGAGGTCTCCCTGGAGACAGACTGCCATATTGGAAGGGACTGGTACGAAGCGAAATGAAGAGTATGCTGGTTATCGGTGTCACCGGCGGGGTGGGATCAGGAAAGTCAATGATACTGGAGCATCTGGCAGAGCGATGGGGGGCTGAGACGATTCTCCTGGATGAGCTCAGCCGCAAGCTCTTAAGTCCTGGCGGAAAATGTGTGCAGGATGCCGTGGAGCTCCTCGGGACAGAGATCCTGAGCGGGGACGGAAGCATCGACAGGGGAGCGGTCGCTTCCCTTATCTTCCGCAATGAGCGGCTGCGGCTTGGGCTCAATGCCATCATTCACCCTGTCGTAAAGTCTATGGCGCTTGAGATCATTGAGGAGGAGCGCAGGAAGGGACGGTCCCTCGTCGTCATCGAAGCGGCGCTCCTCATTGAAGAACATTATGATGCAATCTGCGACGAGATGTGGTATATTTATGCGGATGAAGCCACAAGATACAGGCGCCTTCAGGAGAGCAGGGGCTATGATGAAGCCCGGATCCGCTCCACGATGAAGAAACAGCTCAGTGACGAGAGCTTTCGCGCCCACGCTGATTTTGTCGTCGACAACAGCGGTGATTTCGCAGCTGCGGCACAGCAAGTGGATCAGCATATGGAAGGGCTTCTGAGGAATCATTTATAGCATTTCCGCTGCTCCTTTTAACGAGGCAGCGCGAAGCATTTTTGAGACAGGGGTTTTAAGGGGAGTCTATGAAATTTTGCAGTATCGCCAGCGGGAGCAGCGGGAATTGTATCTATGCCGGCAGCTCGGACACAGCTGTGTTAATCGACGCAGGCATCTCCGGCAAGAGAATCGAGCAGGGATTAAATGAGCTGGAGCTCACAACCTCGGATGTGGACGGAATCCTCGTGACCCACGAGCATTCGGATCACATCAAAGGACTGGGGGTGCTGGCCCGGAGATACGGCATCCCGATCTATGCCACCAGGGGTACGATCGCAGCACTCACGGAGACCACGGCGATCGGGAAGATTCCCGATGGTCTTCTGCGGGAGATCCGCGAGGATGAGAGCTTCTTTATCGGCAGCTTGAAGGTGCTGCCTTTTTCCATTTCCCACGATGCCGCCCAGCCGGTGGGGTACCGGATTGAGTCCGGCGGGAAGGCTGCGGCTGTTGCCACCGACATGGGCTGCTACAGCGATTACACGATCCGGAACCTGAGCGGGCTGGATGTGCTCCTCCTGGAGTCGAACCACGATGTCCGCATGCTCGAGGCCGGGAGATACCCGTATTACCTGAAGAGACGGATCCTCTCCGAGAAGGGACATCTTTCAAATGAGACCGCGGGACAGCTCCTGGGAAGGGTTCTCCACGACAAGCTGCGGGAGGTCTTTCTGGGACATCTGAGTCAGGAGAACAACTATGAGGCTCTGGCCTTTGCGACGGTGTGCGATGAAGTGACGCTGGGGGACAACCCCTACCGCTCATCGGACTTCAGGATCACCATCGCCCACAGGGACATGCCCGGGGAGGCTGTTGTCTTCTGAAGGGATCAGTCCTTTTTAATGGAGTTTGGAGCCGCAAAATGAGGTGAGTACATGAAAAAAGCGATTATTACAGTAGTAGGAAAGGATACAGTGGGAATCATTGCCAGGGTCTGTACCTATCTGGCGGAAGACAGCTGCAACATCCTTGATATCTCCCAGACCATCACCGGCGGGTATTTCAACATGATGATGATCGTGGATTACACTGCCTCACAGCGCCATTTTGCCGAGATCCGGAGTGATCTGAGCAAGCTTGGCGCTGAGATTGGCGTCGAGATCCATGTGCAGCGGGAAGAGATCTTCGAGAAGATGCATCGGATATGAGGTGGCAGGTGCATGATTAATATATCGGAAGTCTTAGAGACGAATACTATGATCCAGCGGGAGAATTTCGACGTGCGCACGATTACGATGGGAATCTCCCTGCTGGATACGATTGACTCGGACGTGAAGCGGACATGTGAGAAGCTGCGGGAAAAGATTCTTGAGAGAGCGGAGAAGCTGGTCCGGACGGGAGATGAGATCAGTGCTGATTACGGAGTGCCGATCGTCAACAAGCGCATCTCTGTCACGCCCATCGGCCTGATCGGCGGCTCCTGCTGCAAGGATGCGGAGGATTATGTCCGCATCGCTTCCACACTGGATGAGTGTGCGAAGCAGGTGGGCGTCAATTTCATCGGCGGATACAGCGCCCTGGTCACGGGGGGGATGACCTGCGCCGACGAGCTGCTCATCCGCTCGATCCCGGAGGCACTGTCCCGGACCGAGCGCGTATGCAGCTCGGTCAACGTGGGCTCCACAAAGCAGGGAATCGACATGGACGCCGTGCGCCTGATGGGCGAAGTGATCCTTGAGACAGCGGAGCGCACAAGAGAGACCGACGGCCTCGGCTGTGCCAAGCTCGTCGTATTCTGCAATGCGCCTGACGACAATCCGTTCATGGCCGGGGCGTTCCACGGAGTGACCATGCCGGACACTGTGCTCAGTGTCGGTGTCTCCGGGCCCGGAGTTGTGAAAGCGGCCATCGAGGAATGCGCAGGAGCGAGCTTTGAAGTGCTCTGTGAGACCATCAAAAAGACGGCCTTCAAGATCACAAGAGTCGGCCAGCTCGTGGCCCAGGAGGCCTCGCGTCGTCTCGGTTATCCCTTCGGCATTGTGGACCTGTCCCTGGCGCCCACACCTGCCGTCGGGGATTCTGTCGCAGATATCTTAAAGGAGATCGGCCTTGCGGAGGCCGGTGCGCCCGGCACAACGGCGGCACTCGCTCTTCTCAACGACCAGGTGAAGAAGGGCGGGCTCATGGCTTCCTCCTATGTCGGGGGCCTGTCCGGTGCGTTTATCCCGGTCAGTGAGGACCAGGGGATGATCGATGCAGTGAAGGCAGGGGCCCTGACACTTGAGAAGCTGGAGGCCATGACCTGCGTCTGTTCGGTCGGTCTGGATATGATCGCTGTTCCTGGCGATACGCCTGCCTCGACGATCTCCGGGATCATCGCCGATGAGATGGCACTTGGCATGGTAAACCAGAAGACCACGGCAGTGCGCCTCATCCCCGCACCCGGAAAGAAAGTCGGGGACATGGTTACTTTCGGCGGACTGCTGGGCTATGCGCCTGTCATGCCCGTGAACACCTTTGACTGTTCCCGTTTCATCGCAAGGACGGGACGTATTCCTGCGCCTGTGCACAGCTTTAAGAACTGAGTGAGCTTTCCTATGAGAACAGCCGGCATCATCTGTGAATTCAACCCCTTTCACAGCGGTCATGCCTTCCTGATCCGAAAGGCAAGAGAGCTCGGGGCTGACCGCATTGTCTGCCTCATGAGCGGGGACTATGTACAAAGAGGGGAGCCAGCCATCTGGGACCGCCATGTGCGGGCCCGGATGGCTCTTCTTTGCGGAGCGGATCTGGTCCTGTCTTATCCCACCCGCTACGCCGTCTCTTCTGCGGAGTCCTTCGGGGAGATGGCAGTGCGCATTCTCGCAAGCCTCGGTGTGGTCGACCTGCTTGTCTTCGGCAGTGAGAGCGGGGACCTTAAGAAGCTGACGGAGTGCGCGGAGCTGCTCGCCCTGGAGCCGGGCTGGTACCGGGATCTCCTGAGGAAGGAGCTGAAGAAGGGGGTGTCCTTTCCGAGGGCCAGGGCCGCGGCCCTGCCGGAGTGCGCCGCGCTTCTTGGCAATCCCAATGATATTCTGGGCATCGAATACCTCAAGGCGATGATCCGGACCGGTGCCTCCTTTGCGGCAGTCCCTGTAAGGAGAGAGGGCTCCGGACACCGCGGGCTTGAGATCGGCGGCAGGGGAGGAAGCGGAGGCTTCCCTTCCGGAGCAGCGGTCCGGAGGGCCCTTGCGGCGCGCCCCGGGGAGCTGCCGGAAGCAGCATTTCCTCCGATTCTGCTCTCCCGGATCAGGGAGCAGATGACAGCGGGCGGCAGCATTTTCCCCGATGACTACTCCGCGATTCTCCTTGAGAAGCTGTGGAAATGGGACCGCCCGGAGCCCTTTGCCGAGTACGAGGAGGTCTCAGTAGAACTGGCGGGCACACTGCTCAGAGAGCGCCCCTACTATTCAACCTGGGATGCATTTGTACAGCGCTGTTCCTCCAAATCCTTCACAATGACCCGCGTCTCCCGCGCGCTTCTGCATCTGGTGCTTGAACTGAGGCGCCTCGGGAAAGAGGAGCGCCCCTGCTATGCCAGGGTGCTTGGCCTGAGGGCTGCTTCGTCGGATCTTCTGGCAGCGATTGCTGCCAATCATACGGGGGAGCTGGTGATGAATCCTGCTGCCGACGCGGCTAAGCTCACTCCTTCCTCCCGCCTTCTCTTTGGGGAGGAGCTGAGGGTGAGCAATCTCTATGAGGCACTTCGTGCCGGGAAGACGGGGCAGAAGGCCGTGCATGAACTGTCCAGGCCCATGATCCGGATTACAGAGGATGAGCTGCAACATTTTTGCGAAAAAAACACTGACGACACAAAAAGTGTGTTATGATAGCAGATAGATCTTTAGCACGTGAAAGGAGTGTAGGATATGGGTTTTATTGATGAGCTGAAAGTTAAGGCCAAGGCGGATCTGAAGACAATTGTTCTCCCGGAATCTATGGACCGGCGCACATTCGAGGCAGCTGAGAAGATCGCGAAGGAGGGCATTGCCAAAGTCGCGATCATCGGGACTGCCGAAGAGATCGCCAAAAACGGAGCGGGCTTTGACCTGAGCGGCGTGATCATCGTGGATCCCTATGAGGATCCGAACAAGCAGAAATATATCGACAAGTTTGTGGAGCTCCGCGCGAAGAAGGGCGTCACTCCCGAATCCGCAAAGGAGCAGATGGAGAAGGACTACATGTACTACGCCTGCCTGATGTGCAAATGCGGCGATGCGGACGGCGTGGTCTCCGGCGCCTGCCACTCCACAGGCAACACCATCCGCCCGGCCCTTCAGCTTCTGAAGACGAAGCCCGGCATCAATTCCGTGTCCGGCTTCTTCCTCATGGAGGTTCCGGACTGCACACTCGGTTACAACGGCCTCTTTGTCTTTGCGGACTGTGCGGTCAATGTAGATTTTGACGCGGAGAAGCTCTCTGAGATTGCCTATCTCTCCGCTGAGTCCTTCCGCAGCTTCGTTGGCGCGGAACCGAAGGTCGCTATGCTGTCCTATTCCACGAAGGGCAGTGCGAAGCACGACGACGTGACGAAGGTCACGGATGCCGTAGCCCTGGCCCATGAGAAATATCCGAACATCGAGCTCGACGGAGAGCTGCAGCTCGACGCCGCACTCGTGGAATCCGTCGGGCAGCTGAAGGCTCCCGGAAGCAAGGTGGCGGGCCACGCCAACACATTGGTGTTCCCGAGCCTTGAAGCAGGAAATATCGGCTATAAGCTCGTACAGAGGCTCGCGAAGGCCAATGCCTACGGCCCGGTGCTGCAGGGACTTGCGATGCCGGTCAACGACCTGTCCCGCGGATGCAGCGCAGATGATATCGTCGGCGTCGTCGCTATGACCGCAGTACAGGCACAACAGTAAAAGCAGAAGGAGAAGAAGCAGTTATGAAAGTATTAGTGATCAATGCGGGGAGCTCATCCCTGAAATATCAGCTCATCGATATGGAGGATGAGTCCGTAAAGGCCAAGGGCCTGTGCGAAAGAATCGGCATCAACGGTTCCAAGCTCACCCACAAGGTGCCCGGCAAGGAAGACTTTGTAGTGGACAAGGACATGCCCACGCATCAGACGGCGATCGAGCTGGTTCTCGAGGCCCTGATCGATGCAGAACACGGTGTGGTCAGCTCAGTGGACGAGATCGACGCTGTGGGGCACCGGGTCCTGCACGGCGGCTCTGTCTACACGGAGTCCATTAAGGTCGACGAGGATGTGAAGAAGGTCATCCGCGAGTGCTTTGACCTCGGACCTCTCCACAACCCGGCGAACCTCATGGGCATTGAGGCCTGCGAAGCAGCTATGCCGGGCAAGGCCAACGTGGCCGTCTTCGACACGGCGTTCGGCATGAGCCTCGCTCCTTACGCTTACCGCTATGCGATTCCGGAGGAGTACTACGACAAATACAAGATCCGCCGCTACGGCTTCCACGGCACGAGCCATATGTTCGTATCCGGCGAGACGATCCGCTATGCGAAGCTCCCGGAAGGGAAGCAGAGGGTCATTGTCTGCCACCTTGGGAACGGCTCCTCCATCTCCGCCTCCGTGGCCGGCAAGGCTGTCGACACCTCCATGGGACTGACCCCGCTAGAGGGCCTCGTGATGGGGACGCGCTCCGGCGACGTGGATCCCGCTGTCGTACAGTTCCTGTGTGACCACGAGGGACTCTCCGCAGACGACGTGCTGACCATCCTCAACAAGAAGTCCGGTGTGTACGCCCTCTCCGGCAATCTTTCCAGCGACTTCCGCGATCTGTCCTCTGCGGCCGAATCCGGCAATGAGAAGGCACAGCTCGCCCTCGATGCATTTGCCCACAAGGTGGAGAAGACCATCGGCGGCTACCTCGCTGTGATGAATGGCGCGGATGCCATCGCCTTTACCGGCGGAATCGGCGAGAATGACTGTGCGATGAGGGCGAAGATCCTCGAGCATTTTGCTTATGCCGGCGTGAAGATCGATGAGGAGAAGAACCGCAGGACCCGCGGAGAGCGCTGCGAGATCTCTACTTCGGACTCCGCGATCCGCGTGTTCGTCCTTCCGACGAATGAGGAGCTCGCAATTGCGCGCGAGACCGTGAGATTGTCTTGATTTTCCTGTTGACAAAGGGCATGACGCCCCTGTATAATGAGCGAGTGCGTTAAGGAGGTGTTAAAAAGATGTCCATTTGTCCGAAGAATAAGCATAGTTCTGCGCGCCGTGACAAGACGAGAGCCCATTGGAAGATGAATGCTCCGACACTGGTGAAGTGCAGTAAGTGCGGCGCCCTGATGATGCCGCACAGAGTCTGCAAGGCCTGCGGTACATACAATAAGCGCGAGATTATCAAGCAGGATGTAGAATGATTATTCCATTATGTTGCTAGCGAAGAGCTGCCGCCGGAAAAAAGGCGGCAGCTTTTTGAATGATAATGGTTACGATTCACGGCCAATCTGCAATCACTGTGAAACAGGAACCTCCCCCTACAGCCTCAGACATAAGCAGCTTTCGCTGCGACATACGTGCGAAGCACGGATGGTCTGTGACCTGCAGCGGGAGGGGCTGCAAATAGTAA
>CADCQE010000064.1 GCA_902803505.1 uncultured Lachnospiraceae bacterium
GTGGGAGCTCCGAGGGCCACAAAGCCGTAGTAGATAATGTTGATAAAGAATTCGCCTATGATAATGGCCGGAATCGGGATGCCGTATTTCTTCAGTGCCAGACCGAAGAAGCAGCCCATTGTCGGGAAGAAGTTGCGGCTCATGGAACCCATACCGGTGGTGGCCACCATGGAGGAGCCGTAACTGATGGTGAGGATTCCTTCCACGCCGAGGAACGAACCCGCGATGATAAACGCGATCACCTTATACTTTTTGATGTTGATACCCATGTTCTTCGCCACGAACTCATTGGAGCCAATGGCGTAGGTATATGTGCCGATCTTCGTATAATTGAGCAGAAGATAAGAGACAAGAAATGCAACCGCGGCAAGAATCATGTTGCCGGGCATGGCGCCGAGCGCTCTCATATCCGACGGAAGGGTCGGCGCCTGGCTGCCTGCGATGTAGCTCGCAACCGATTCATAGATCAGTGCAAGACCCGTTGTGACGATCATGGACGGGATGCGCAGTGTCACATAGAAGATCCCGTTCAGAGCTCCCACGATTGCGCCCGTGAGGATGCACCCGATGATCAGTCCGGGGTACCCAAGGCCGAATCTCTGCGCCATGACGCAGCCGACGATCGCGGAGAGCATGATATTTGCGCCGATGGAGAAGTCGAACATCCCCATGACCATGACAAAGAAGAAACCTGTGGCGCCCGTGGCCACCATCAGCGAAGCCTCAAAATAGCTGAGCATGTTTCTCGGTGATCCGAAATTGCTGGGGGTAATGATTTTAAATACAGCCCAGGCGACGACCACCAGAAGGATAAGGATCAGAAATCCTTTTGCTGCTCCTGACATCTTTTTGGACGCTGTTTGTTCAGAAGTGCCCATAATTTACCTCATTCACCTTTATTTCTTTGTTTTCAGCTTTCATTTTTTGCTCAAGAGGGCCGGTACCGACGCGCGATACCGGCCCTCTTGTATAGTTAGGATTCATTCAATTGAAGAGTTGTTGATCGTTGATTCAAGCGCCTGCGCGTGCAGCAGCGTCCTCGATGGACAGCTTAGCAGCTGTTTCTGTGAGGCCTTCCAGATCCAGGTCAGCCATCGCTTTCAGCTCATCCGCTGTGTAAGGAAGCTGGTCAACGAAGTACTTCTCATAAGCTGCATAGTCTTCCGGAGAAGCGACGAACAGATAGGGGAAGTTGATCTCGTTGAAGGTGCCGCCGAAGCCGCTGTAGTTGCCCCTGATTGCGTTGTAGACAAGCATGAATGCGAACAGAGGATCGCAGTAATGTCCACCGGACTCACCGGCCATGGAGCCGTTCGCCAGTCTCTCGCCCAGGTCGGGGAGGAAGTCTGTGGAAACGATGCTGATGGAGTCTGTCTTGCCAGCCTTCTCAACAGCTGCGATTGCGCCCTGGAGCGGGTCACCGCCGCCGCCTGCCGGAATCAGTGCATCGAGATCAGGATCAGCAGCCATCAGAGCGTCAGCAGCCTTTGCGCCGCCTTCGGAAGTGGTGCCTGCATACTGCGGGTCAGAAAGCTTCACGGGATCATCCGGATGCTCTTCATTCCACTTCTCAACGCCTGCCTGGTAGCCCTGCCAACGGCCAAGCCATGTGGCATCGCCCTGCTCCCATCCGATAAGGCCGATGTCGCGGCAGCCCTTGTCGATCAGGATGTTCACGAGCTTCTCGCCGTTCTCAGGCTCGTTCTCATGGACAGCGCCCACATAGTACTCAGAAGCCTTAGCCAGCTCATAGATGTCGGGGTTATTCTCTTCGGAGATGATGCGGAAGAACTGAGCGAGATATACATTGTTCGCGTTGCAGGAGCTGATCGCTGAGGTCATCTCTGTGTCAGCGGAGTTGCAGATGATGATGCCCTGGCAGCCGGCTGCGATCAGAGCGTCGACAGAAGCTGTAACCTGCTCGGAGACATGGCCCTGGTCCACATACTGGACTTCAACGCCGAGCGCGTCAGCAGCTGCGTCGAGGATCAGCTTACACTGAGAGCCAAGGACGTCTGTGGAGCTCCAGATGGAGACGCCGATCTTGATCGGGTCGCCGCCGTCATCTGCAAAAGTTGTCACCGCACTCCCTGCGAGAAGGGAGCCAACCATAGATGCACAAAGTGCTGCACTGATGAGTTTCTTCATAATACCCTCCTATAATGGAATGATAAGTTGTATTTACAAGTTCGAAGCACATATGAACTTGTAACAGTGTTGCCTGGGCGTTGCTCTCAATCAGGTCCTGGGTTTTATAAGCTTTTTTTACAAAAGTTCTTATAAAATGTCAGATTTCTTAGTGAAATACATCGTCCTTTCGGCTAAATCAAACTATACACCCGTGCAAGTTGTACGTCAACCTGTAAATACAACTTTGGCGGAAATGTACAGACAAGGGCGCACATGTTTGTGAACATTTTTCCTTACGATTCACGGCCAATCTGCAATCAGGTTCTGGCTCATCATGCTTGCCTTTTTTCGTCCCGGGCTAGATCACATAAAACCAGCTGGTATCCGCAAGCTCCTTCGGCTTCTCAAACCCATCATCATAGCGCACGGAGTACTCCTGATTCTTAATCGACACCTTCGCCCCCGCCGGAATCGAAGATGTTATGAAGGCATTGGCGCCAATGACGGCCCCTGTGCCGATCACGGTCTCCCCGCCGAGTATGGAAGCGCCGGAATAGATCGTCACGTTGTCCTCGATCGTGGGGTGGCGTTTCCTGCCGGCAAGCTTCTGCCCCTTCCTGGTAGAGAGAGCTCCCAAAGTCACGCCCTGATAGATCTTGACGTTGTCCCCGATCTGCGTCGTCTCGCCAATGACGATGCCGGTGCCGTGGTCAATGAAAAAATATTTCCCGATCGTCGCGCCCGGATTGATATCGATCCCTGTCTTGGAGTGGGCGATCTCCGTCATCATGCGCGGCAGCATCGGCACGCCCAGAAGCACCAGCTCATGGGCGATGCGGTAGACCATGATGGCAAAGAGCCCCGGATACGAGATGATGATCATATCCTTGCTCTGAGCCGCCGGGTCGCCGTCGAATTCCGCCTGCAGATCCGTCTCGAGGTATTCGCGGATCAGCGGAATCTTCTGGAGAAATGCCATCGACAGCTGCTCCGCCTTCTCCTGCAGCTTCGCGTCGTCCCAATCCGTGTACATGTCACAATAGCGGAGCGTCAGGCTGATCTGCCGGGACAGATTGAAGAGGACGTCCTCAATCAAAGTGCTCGTACTGTTCTCAATTGTATAGTAGCGGTAGCTCTGCGCTTTAAAAAACGCCGGATAGATCAGCTTCTGCAATTTCTCTAAAACATCTTCAACCACAAGCTTGTCCGGCCTCGTAAAAGCCTTGGCCTTGTCGATATACCGCCCCTTGCCGTAGTCCGCAAGAACCATATCGGTAATGACGCGGATCTGGCGCTCCATCATAAGATCCATGGAAATGCTCCTCCTGCTCCTTCATCTCCCTGCACAAAAAAGCAGCCCCACTGTCCTCCCGGTCAAGCAGGACAGGGGAACTGCTCCCTTTTCCCTAAGTGTATCAATAATTCTCTGCCCTGACTTCGAAGAATGCTCTCGGATGGTTGCAGACCGGACAGACCTCCGGCGCCTCCACTCCCACTGCGATGTGTCCGCAGTTGCGGCATTCCCAGATCGTCACGCCGGCCTTCTTAAAGACCTCCATCGCCTCGATGTTGGCCAGCAGCTTCCGGTAGCGCTCCTCATGCTCCTTCTCGATGGCAGCGACGCCGCGGAACTGCTCCGCCAGCTCATGGAAGCCTTCCTCATCCGCTTCCCTCGCCATGCGGTCGTACATGTCGGTCCACTCCGCATTCTCACCCGCTGCCGCAGCGAGGAGGTTCTCCTTCGTGTCGCCAATGCCTCCCAGAGCTTTGAACCAGAGCTTTGCGTGTTCCTTCTCATTCTCCGCAGTCTTAAGGAAGAGCGCGGCGATCTGCTCATAGCCCGCTTTCTTTGCCACGGAAGCAAAATAAGTATATTTGTTTCTCGCCTGGGATTCTCCCGCGAAAGCCTCTAAGAGGTTCTGTTCTGTCTTTGTGCCGGCATACTTGTTCTCACTCATTCTTAATTACCTCCTTATGAAAATGTCAGTAACTTATAAAGTTCCGCTTTATTCCTGCTTGTCCAGGACAGCTTCCGGAGCCTGCTCTTTTGCATCGGTCCCGGCGGTCTCCTGACCGGGCAGCACCTCTTCCCGGGGCGCGGTCTTCGGAGGCGCATCCGTCCCTTTCTCCTCCTGCTCCGCCTCTGCCTCCAGGATGGCCTGGGCCTTCATCTGGCCGAAGTACTTCTGGTAATTCGCCTGGAACTCTTCGAGATACTCCGGATCGTCGGAGTGGTGCAGCACATGAATGTACTGATGCTCGTGCCCGTCAATGGCGTCGTCATATCTTCCGAGCAGGTAAACGGCCACGTCAGAGCACTGATCCGAGATGCGCTCCAGATAATTGAGGATGTTCTGGAACTCGATCCCGTGGAAGGCGTCGCAGAGATGCCGCGTCATGCGGTAGACATGGTGGCTCCGGAGTTCCTCGATCAGCTCGTCAATGACCTCCTCCATGGGCTCCACCTTCCGGGCCTTCTGGATATCATTGTTCTTAATCGCCGTCACCGTCGTGCTCAGGATATCCCGAACGGCATCGGTCACGACCGCGAGCTCAAACTTGGCGTCGTCAGAGAACTGCGTCTTCGCCTCCACCATCTTGCCGGCGCTCTCATTCATATCGACAGAGAGGTCCCCGATCCTCTCAAATGCCACAAGCGCCCGCAGCTGGAAATTCTGCGTCCGGTTGTCGACCTGCCTTGTCACATAAGGCGAAACCGCCACAATATACTGGTTGCAGGCATCCGCCATCCGGTCCAGCAGGTCCTCTCGATGTATGATCTTCCCGTTCCGCTTCTCGCGGAACTCGGCGATCTGATTCACCGAGGCTTTGTAGTTCTTGAGAGAGACCTCCGCCATATGTCCGATCAGGTGCTCGGACTCCGCCAGGGCCAGACCCGGGGTTGTGATCAGGTGCATGTCCAGATCCCGGAGATTCTGCTCAATATCGGCGTCCTCTTCATCGAGAGGTTTGTCCGGGGCAATCTTCTCCGCCGCCTTCGCGAAGAAGCCGCTGAAGGGCAGGAGAAGAACCGCCGGAACCAGACGGAAGAGGCCGTGGACATTCGCCACGCCGCCGGAGTCCAGGGAAGCGTACCACAAGTTGTCGCCAAGCACTCCCGTGGCGCGAAGCACGGCGAGCGTCGCGAAGATCAGAAGTGCCGCACATACGTTGTACAGGATATGGACCAGACAGACCCGGATCTGCTCCGTCTTCGCCCCTATGCGGCAGACCAGGAAGGTAGTCAGGCAGTCACCGATATTGACGCCCACGATGACGGCAAAGACGCCGCAGAACGTGACACCGACAGAAGAGGCGATGGACTGAAGGATACCGACGACGGCCGACGAGCTCTGGATGATCCCCGTGACGGCGACACCCGCGAGAAAGCCGAGCACATAATTGTCTTCAAAGGAAACCAGCAGCTTACTGAGCTGTCCGCTCATCGAGCTGACTGCAGCGCTCATATTCATGAGGCCGACAAAGAGGATGCCGAAGCCCATGAAAATGGTCCCTGTCGCACCGGCTCCCTTCTTCTTAACGAACATAATGATGATAATTCCGATGGTCAGAGCGAGGGGAGCGAGATTGTCTGATTTGAAAAAATACAGAATGCTGGAGGAGCCGGCATCCAGATCCATGAGACGGATGATCTGGGCAGTGATCGCGGTTCCGACATTTGCCCCGAGCACGATGCCGATGGACTGCCGGAAGCTCAGGAAGCCCGCGCCCACGAGGCCGACCGTGAGCACGATCGTAGCCGTAGAGCTCTGGATCATGCAGGTGACGATCACGCCGAGCAGGAAGCCCATGATGGGCTTCGTGGTGACCCGGGCAAGGGCGGCCTTCATGGCCCCGCCGGAACTGCTCTTCAGGCCGTCCCCCATGATCCTCATGCCGTATAGGAAGAGAGCGAGTCCGCCAAGAAGTGAAACGATGCGATAGAAGATATCCACTGTAAGCCTCCTTTATTAAGGAAAACGCAGTAAGCAGTCGAATTCTATTACTCTCTCATCCTATCATAGTTTTGACTGCGGCACCATTATTATTCTCAACAGAAATTCAGAGATCCGGCAAAGGGATTTGCTGAAAAGTGACGGTATGCGGTATAATATGAATATTCGCTATGAGATCCGCCGGAAGGAGCACTTGTTCCGGCAGGTTCCATGGAAAGGAGAGGAACAAGAAGCCTTGAAAGCACCATTTTCAAATTACTTAACAGAGATCGCACCGGGCCTCAAAGCCCTCATCGCAAGTCTCGGAGAACACTATGAATACGTGAGCGCGCTCTCCACCGATTCCCGTGGATTCATGGTCCGCGTCTCAAAGCACGCAAAAAGCGTCAACGGCAGGACGATGACCACCGAGCGCGGCACTGTGATCCGGGTGATGCGGGGAGGCCTGTACAGCGAGTACGCCTTCAACGAATTCGATCCCCTGGAGGCGATCGGGAAAGCCGGGGAGATCCGCGCCGCACTGGACCGCCAGCTGGCACTCATGGACGCCTGCGGCGTCGATATCTACAAGACAGGGCCTCTGGAGGATGAGCCACTGGAGCTCTTCGCCGAGATGGAGACCGGCACCTTGCCCGAGGAGACAGATTTTGATGAACTCATCCGTCAGCTCACCGAGGTGAGCAAGGCAGCGTCCGGAGCCGGTGAGCACGTGATCGACTGCCATGTGGTGGCACAGTCGACGCATATCTCCAAGCTCTTCCTCACAAAGAACCGGGATCTGCGGCAGAGCTACGTCTACTCCGAGGCTTCCGTGATGCCCATCGGGGCAAAGGACGGCCGGAATGAGATGGCCTTCAGCGGAATCTCAGGCAGGAAGGGTCCGGAGCTCTTCGAGGAGCTTCCCGCTCTTGTGGAAAGAAATGTCCGGAAAGTCGGGGAAATGCTGGACGCTAAGCGCGTCGAGCCCGGCGAGTATGAGATCATCACCACTCCGGGCGTCAGCGGGCTCATCGCCCACGAGGCCTTCGGCCACGGCGTCGAGATGGATATGTTCGTGAAGGGCCGCGCCCTGGGGGCGGACTACATCGGAAAGCGCGTGGGCTCCGACCTCGTGACAATGCATGAAGGAGCTGCCTGCGCCGTCAATGTGACGAGCTACGCCTTTGACGACGAGGGGACGCTTGCGGGAGATGTCACCGAGATCGACCGCGGCATTTTGAAGAACGGCATCTGCGACGCACTGGCAGCGAAGCGCCTGGGCACCGCACCGACGGGGAACGGCAAGCGGGAGAACTTTGAGCACAAGGTATACACCCGCATGACCAACACGCTCTTCGACAGCGGCAGCAGCTCTCTCGATGAAATGATTGCATCCATCTCCCACGGGTATCTGCTGGACGGATCCCAGTCCGGCATGGAGGACCCGAAGCACTGGGGCATCCAGTGCATGGTCCAGCGCGGTTACGAGATCGTAGACGGGAAGCTGAGCGGCAAGGTCGTCGCACCGGTCTGTCTCACGGGCTATGTCCCGGATCTTCTGGGCTCCATCTCCATGGTGAGCACGGACCGGGAGGTGTTCGGCAACGGCGGCTGCGGGAAAGGCCACAAGGAATGGGTCAAGGTCGCCGACGGCGGGCCGTACCTGAAGGCCCGCGCCCGGCTCGGATGATCGCCTTCCTCCATCGCTGTCTTCAAAATGCGCAATACGCGTGATATCAAATACACCTGACACAGAAAGAAGGAAATATGAACCTCACACAACTGACGGAACTCGTAAAGGCGTCCGGAGCGGATGCCTGGCAGATCACACAGGTTCTCCGGGAGGGGATGGAATTCTATTTCATCCGGCAGGCTCTGGACCAGAACCGCTTCGTAGAGACGAATCACACGACCGTGCGGCTCTTCAAGGAGCTGGACGGCGGTCAGGCCATCGGCAGCGCCTCGGAGGAGATCCCGCCTACCGCAAGCAAGGAGGAGGCTCAGGAGCTTCTGGCTTCTCTCCTTGGCAGGGCCTCCTACGCGAGCAATCCCTATTACACCCTGAACGCACCCGCAGAGCCGGTCTCCGCATCCGGACAGAAAGCCCCGGATGTGGCCCAGGTGGCAAAGACCTTCCTGGAGACGATGCGCAGCATCCCCGCAAGCGATGAGGCCTGCCTGAATTCCTATGAAATCTTTGCAAATGTAAAAACGGTCCGCCTGCTGAACTCAAGAGGCGTGGACCTGACAGCGGTCTACCCGGACTCCATGCTGGAAGTCGTAGTCAACGCAAACAGAGGCGAGAAGGAGATCGAGCTCTACCGCATTTCCAGGATGGGAAGCTGCGACGCCGCTGAGCTAAAACGGAGCCTGGCCGAGACAATGCGCATCGGGCAGGACCGCCTCCGCGCACAGCCGATGCCGAAGCTTGGGAACATCCCCGTGCTCTTCACCAGCGCCGATGTAAAGGAGCTGGCGGGCTTCTTCATCTCCAGGATGAGCGCCTCATTTAAGAAGAGGGGCTACTCGGACTGGGAGATCGGCAAGCCGCTCTTTGACGGGAAGATGCAGACCCCGCTCAGTCTGGAGACAAAGCTCTTTCTTCCGAATTCCTCCTGCAACCGCTTCTTTGATGAGGAGGGTGCGCTGCGACGCGACGCCGTGCTCATCCGCGCGGGGGTGCCGGAATGCTTCCTTGGCGACCGGCAGTTCAGCTGCTACCTCGGGCTCGAGAATTCCTTCCAGCCGGGCAACTACACGCTCAGCGGGGGAACGGAGAGCGAGGAGGCGCTCCGGACCGGCGACTATCTGGAAGCTGTCGAGTTCTCGGATTTCCAGACGGATGCCCTGAGCGGCAGTCTCGGCGGCGAGATCCGCCTCGCCTATTGGCACCATGACGGTATAACTACGCCCGTGACGGGCGGATCCATTTCCGCATCCATGCTGGAAAATGCAGCTTCCATGCGAATGTCGAAGGAGCTGCGCCAGTATGACAATATGGAGGTTCCTGCGGCGATCCGGCTCGAGAATGTATCAGTGACCGGAATTGAATGAGGATACGCACCTTTGAAATAACAGAGAGGAAGCATGGCAATGAGCAGCGCATTTGAGGCTTATGTGAGACCGGTTCAGGCAGAAGACTCCCTGAACAGACAAGTATATATCGTGGGGGGCGGGCTTGCGGGCCTGTCTGCCGCGTATTTTTTCCTCCGGGACGCAGGCGTGCCTGGGGAACAGATTCACATTCTGGAGAAAGAGCAGCTGCCGGGGGGCGCCTGCGACGGATACTCCTTCGAAGAAGCGGGCTACATCATGCGCGGGGACCACAAGCTGGACGACAATTCTCCCTGCCTCGCAGATCTGATGCACACTCTGCCGGGTCTCTCCGAGGAAGACCAGACCCTGCTAGAGGAATTTGTCAGCCTGAACAGAGAGGATCCCAACTATTCTCTCTGCCGCCTGACAGAAAAAAGGGGCCAGAAGGTTCCTTTTGACGGGCGCTTCGGGCTGTCCGACTCCGCCTGCAGCCAGATCTTCAAGCTCCTTCTCGCTTCCGATGAGGAGCTGGCTGAGAAGCAGATCCAGGACCTGTGTAATGAAGACGTGACGGACTCCCTCTTCTGGCTCTATCTTAGCACGAGTTATTCCTTCCAGAAGAACCACTCGGCTCAGGAATTGAAGACGGCCCTGCAGCATCACATCGGGGACCTGGCGGGGCTGCCGGACCTGAGCGCAGTCAGCTATCTGAAGTACAATATCTACGACGCGCTGATCACTCCTCTCGTCCGGGAGCTGGAGATGGCCGGCGTCAATTTCCGATACGGTGTGCATGTCACGGACATCGCATTTGACTGCGCGAGAGACCACAAGCAAGCCACGCGCATCGACTACGTGGAAAAGGGCGAGGAGGGGTGCATCGACCTGGGGGAGCAGGAGCTCCTGCTCCTCACCGTGGGAAGCTGTGTGGAGAATTCGACACGCGGATCCCAGTCCGAGAGTGCTTTTATGAATACGGAGATTCGGGAAGGCGGGAGCTTTGAGCTCTGGAAACGAATTGCCGAGCAGGATCCTGCTTTCGGAAAGCCGGAGGCCTTCTCCCAGAATCCGGATGTGAGCGCTCTGATGAGCGCGACTGTGACAACGCTGGATAACAAGATTGTCTCTTATATCAAGAAGATCTGTAAGCGGGATCCCTTCTCGGGCCGGACTGTCACAGGCGGGCCGGTGACGGTGAAGGATTCCCCCTGGCTCCTGAGCTGGAGCGTGGCCAGGCAGCCCCTCTTTGTCGGGCAGAGCAAAGAGCAGTGCGTCATTTCTCTCAGCGGGCTTCAGCCGCTGATGCCCGGCGCATATGTGGACAAGCCGATGCGGGACTGCTCCGGCGAGGAGATCTGCGAGGAGTGGCTGTATCACATCGGCGTTCCCTCGGACCAGATTGAAGAGCTGGCCAGAGATCATGCCCGGACGATTCCCGTGATGATGCCCTTCGCGACAGCGGCGCTCCTCCCCAGACAGCCCGGCGACAGGCCGGATGTACTGCCGGAAGGCGCTAAGAATTTCGCCTTCCTCGGACAGTTTGCCGAGAGCGAGACAGATTCCGCCTCCACTGCGGAATATGCAGTCCGCACGGGTATGGAGGCTGTCTATAAGCTCCTCCATATCGACAGGGAGCTTCCGGACAGCATCGGCAGGGCTTACGACCTCCGGGCACTCCTCTCAGCCGCCTCCGCCCTCCGCGACGGAAGAAGCGTGCGGGACATGAGCCTTAGCCGCCCCGGCAAAGCTGCCGTCCGAAAGGCGCTGAAGCTTATGCGGGGAACCGGGCTTGAGAAGCGGCTCCGGGAGGAAGGGCTGCTGTGATATCCATCCCCTTGATTTATTCAGACTCCTATCGTCATTAACGAAATGATCTGCGCAATGCAGAATCATTCGTTTTCCCTATATGCAGTGAATCTAAGCAATTGCCTTCGGCAATTACCAGAGTTAACTAGTAGGACGTATTTTACGCTCTGGGCGGCGCGATCGTCCCGCCTTCCACCAGCTTCACCGGGAAGATCACGGGTTTGCGCGAAGCCTTCTCCGGATTCCTGATGGAATCAATGAGCCTGCGCGCCGCAACCCGCCCGATCTCGTCATTGCTCTGGCGAATAGTGGTCAGAGGCGGGTTAAGGGTCTGTGTCAATTCGATCCCGTCGTAGCCTGCAAAAGAGATGTCCTTGGGAATACTGAGACCAAGATCGCGGGCTGCCTCAATCGCGCCCAGATAGACCATATCGTCCGGCAGCAGGATACAGGTCGGCGGCTCAGGCATGCGCATCAGCTCCATGATAAGACTTCTTGTTAAAGAGATATCGTCATAGAGGCCTGAGCGAATATAGCCCTCCGGGATTTCATACTTATAATATGCCATCGTATTGCGGAACTGGCTGATGCGGGTTCTTGTGACGATGGAATTGTTATGGCCGTGGATAAAGGCGATGCGCTTATGTCCCAGAGAGATCGCGTATTCAAGAAGCTTCTGGACTCCTGTCTCATTGTCTGAGAGGATTGACGGAATGCCTTTGAAGATGTGGTCCACAGTGACACAGGGAATGCCGCTGGCGATCAGGCTCCGGATCCCCGGCGAGTCGAAATCCACGCAGGACAGACATACACCGTCGACATCCCTGTCGAGACAGCGCTTCAAATAGCCGTTCTCTTCATATTCCACCGAGTTATTGATAAAGGTCACATCATAACCCTGGGCCTCCGCCTCATTCTTAAAGGCATTCAGGATCGAGATGAAGAAAGGATGTGTCAGGCCTTTTCCGCTCTTCTCTGCATAGAGAATTGCGAGACTGCCGCTTGGCTCTCCTGAGAAGTCATATCCCAGCTCCCGGGCCGACTCCACCACCTGCTGAAAGGTCTCCGGGCTGATGTCACTGCCTTCTGCCCGCAGGATCTTTCTCACTGCCATCGGAGTCATACCGCAGCGCTCTGCGATTTCATTGATCATCGTTTTCATAGATACTACCTCCATGAAGACAGGTCAGACGGAGGATTCGGTGGGTCACTAAGAACCGTCTCTCTGACCCACTCTGCTTTTAAGGCACGTAAGACAAACAGCTGTCCTGGAATCCTTTCAAGACTGTCAATAGCTGGCTGTCCGAGGACTCTTCAAAGGAGCCGCTCAGGATCTTATCCCCAAGTTCCTTGGTGAGCAGCCAGTAGCCGTTCGGGTACTGCCCCAGCGGGAGTGTATAAATCACCTGCTTTGTGAAAGCCGTGGTGGTCAGGTCCTCAAGCACGCTCTCATTGTACTGGCTGAACTTGTTCGAGGGGCACCAGCCGACGGATTCGTAGCAGGCAAGCTGTACTTCCTCTCCCGTGAGGTCCTGGGCCATCAGGCGCAGTACGGTCTGCTTGTCAGGATCACTCTGCGGCTTGATCCCAAGGAAATGATAGCTGCTGTAGCCGCTCATCTGATAATCCGCGTCATCAATGTAGAATGTGGGCAGCTTCGAGCAGGCGAAGGAATCGCCAAAAAGTTCCTTGGCCTTGTCTTTGGAGCCGGTGTCGGAAATGATCGCGACACATTTCTCCGTCTCTGACGGATCGGAGCCATTCTTAAAAGCGGGCGACTGCAGCATCACGATCATCGCCTTGAGCGCCTTCACGCCCTCAGGAGACGCATAGGTGACATTTGCAGCGACGAAATTCCCGGCTTTGTTGCGCTCGTAATTCGCGTCGCAGCCTGTCCCGAAGAAGAACATCGCCTGACCCGGCGCGGATTCAATATCCATATAAAAATTCTTCTTCAGCTCCTCGCAGTCCGCCAGAATGCCGTCGAGGGTGCTCACATCCTTGATATAAGTGGTGTCATAGTAGAGGACATAGCCGCTGTCATCCGCGACGGGATAGGCATAGATGGAATCCGCATAGGAAGCAGCAAATACAGAGCCCTCGTCATTCTGCTCCCGGATCCAGCCAACGCTGTCGCCGACAGGTGTCAGCGCGCCTGAGATCACAAGGGTAGTCAGCTGGTCCTGGGTAAAATAATAGAGATCCGCCTCATTGTTCGGATTCGCCGCCATATTGGCCGCTGCGTCTTCCTCACTGACGGCCTTCACAATCACCTTGTACTCCGCATATTCCGGGGCGGAATTCAAAAAATCGCCCACACGGGATGCCACGATGTCCTGGATCTCCTTCGGGCACCAGATCGTAATATCCCTGTCGAGCTGCTCTTCAAGGGGATCCACGGTACTTGACAGCGCAGCATTCGGATCTCCCTGCGCCGCCTGATCCGCAGCCGCTCCGGTCGTCTGGTCCGCTGCCGCTTCAGCCGTTGGGTCCGCTGCCGCTTCAGCTGCCTGCTGGGCCGTCTCCTCCACCGCAGGTTCCGCTGTCTGCTCTAAGGCAGGCTCAGGCTCCGCCGTCTCCCCGGAAGGCTGCTCGTTGTCCTCCTCAGTGCCCTCCTCTACGGCTTCCTCCACGGCATCTTCTGCGTGCACTGTCCAGGAAGCCCCGAGAGCAGAGATTGCAATCACTGCAGATATGCACATCGCTGCAATTCTTCTTTTCATGCGCAAACCTCCTTCTTATCAACCTTTCAATACTTAAGCTTTGTGAATTGCTTATGGAAAGCCATTCACAATCCCGCTTCGCAGGACACTTCTTTCGGAAGCGGGTGAGGACGAAATGATCAGGCACGACGCCGGTCGATCTTCCGTGAGAGCATCATGCCGATTCCCTGCAGAATCTGCACAAGCAAAACCAGAATCACCACCGTGACAACCATGATGCCGAATTCATATCTGTAATAGCCATAGCGGATTGCGATGTCTCCAAGTCCGCCGCCGCCTACGGTACCCGCCATGGCAGAATATCCGAGGATCGTCCCCAATGCGATCGTCACGCCGACAAGCAGGGAGGTCCGCGCCTCCGCAACGAGCACCTTCCAGATGATCGTCCAGTTGCTTGCGCCCATGCTCTGCGCCGCTTCGATCACTCCGCGGTCGACCTCCTTGAGAGACGATTCCACCATGCGGGCAATGAAGGGAGCAGCCGCGATTGTGAGCGGCACAATTGTCGCCGCCGAGCCATAGCTCTTCCCTACGATAAACCTTGTCAGCGGTATGATCATGATCAGCAGGATCAAAAATGGAATACTCCTGAGGATATTGACAATCACATCCAGGATCCGGTAGAGCCAGGGATGGGGACTTATGCCGTCAATATTGCTTGTGGCAAGCAGGATTCCAAGCGGAAGGCCCAACACATACCCCATAAATGTCGACACAATGACCATAAAGAGTGTGTCTCTTGTACCTTCCAGCAACATCGTTACTACTGCGCTGTTAAATTCCATTTCTGACTACAGTTCCTTCCTAACTATTAAAGTACCTTTGATCTATATCGTCTGCTGTATAGAGATCACTCCTGCTCCTGTTCTCTCTCCTCTTCCAGGATCAGATCTTCTTTCTGCTTTGTAAGCAGTAAGCGCTTAGCCGCCTTGGACTGCGGATTGGTGAACACCTCCTCGACATCTCCGATCTCCACCAGCCTCCCCTTCTCAAGCACTCCGACTCTCCCGCAGATCTCCTGAATGACGCTCATCGCATGCGTGATGACCACAATTGTGATGCCATATTCCTTGTTGATCTTCTTAAGGAGCGTGAGGACTTCCCTGGTCGTCTGGGGATCCAGCGCACTCGTCGCCTCATCGCAGAGAAGGATCCTCGGCTTGGATGCAAGCACCCGGGCAATCGCAACTCTCTGCTGCTGACCGCCGGACAGCTGTACCGGATAGGCCTTCGCCTTATCCGTAAGACCCACATCCTCCAGATAAGACAGAGCTTTCACGCGGGCTTCCTTCTTGCGCACACCGGCAATTTCCATAGGAAAGCAGACATTGTCGACAACATTTCTCTGCATCAGAAGATTAAAATGCTGGAAGATCATGCCGATCCTCTGTCGTTCCTTCCTTAGCTCGGCTTCGTTCATCTGGACAATGTCTCTCCCGTCGATCCGGACACTGCCCGATGAAGGCCGCTCGAGCAGATTGAGACAGCGGACGAGTGTACTTTTGCCGGCTCCGGAGAGGCCAATGACGCCAAATATTTCTCCCTGCTCTATGGAAAATGAGACGTCATGTACAGCGTGTATACAGCTGCCGTCCTTGACGTCAAAGTCCTTGCTCAAGTGTTCCACTTCAATTAAAGCCATCGTGTATCATCCATCCCATTTTATGACAAGTTTATCTTTATCTACCCTACTTGAAATGACGCGCTTCGTCAAGGAAAAAGTGGGTCATGGGGACGGTTCTTCTGACCCACTATTATGTCAACCTTCCTGTTAACATAATAGTGGGTCAGGAGAACCGTCCCCATGACCCACTCCTTGATCTGCTTAAATCAGATAAGTCTTATTCGGCAGCACTTTCTGCGCTCTCGGCAGGCTCTGCCTCTGCAGTGCTGTCTTCGAACGGAATAACCGCTCCGTCATAAGTCTCATTGATGAAGTTCTTGATCTCATCGGATTTCAGGACTTCCACAAGGGCTTTAATGCCTTCGCTGTTCTCATTGCCTTCCTTGACGGCGATGATGTTCACGTAGGTCTTAGCTGCCTCGGAATCGGAGGACTCGAATGCAAGAGCATCTTTCGCTACGGAGAAGCCCGCTTCAAGTGCATAGTTGCCGTTCAGGATCACATAGGAAGCCTCGCCTACAAGGTGGGAGACCTGCGCCGCCTCGACCTCGATGATCTCCAGATCCAGTTCATTCTCTTCAATGTCAAGGACTGTCGCTGTGAGTCCCGCACCGTCCTTCAGTTTGATGAGACCATTGTCCTGCAGAAGGAGCAGTGCTCTCGCTTCATTTGTCGTATCATTCGGGATCGCAATGGAGTCCTTCTCAGCAATATCCTCGAGAGAAGACTTTGTCCCTGGATAGATGCCGAAGGGCTCATAATGGATACCGCCGGCATTGACAAGGTGCGTTCCCTGCTCTTCGTTGAAGCTGTCAAGATAGGGGACGTGCTGGAAATAGTTCGCGTCAAATTCTCCGCTCTCCACTACAAGATTCGGCTGTACATAGTCCGTGAATTCTGTCACTTCCAGTTCCCATCCCTGCTCGGCAAGAATCGGGGCTGCTTCAGCCAGGATCTCTGCATGAGGGGTTGTCGATGCCGCCACTGTTATCTTTCCGCCTGCTGCGTCATCTGCAAATGCCATCACAGAAGAAGAAAGAGTAAGCGCAAGTGTCAGTGATGCAGCAAGGATAGCTTTTGATTTCTTCATGATAATAACCCTCCCTTATTTCTTTATAGGTTTCTTGGAGTATATCCTCTAATTCCTAGTTTGTCAATATGATTTTTAAGTTTAACTCAGGATTCATTTTAGTATTACTTTTTGTACATTTCTTTACAGAATTTTTACAGATTTGTAAAATTAGGCATTTTCATTTTCTGAGATTCTGTTAAAATAAGGGTATAGTTGCCGCGAAGGAATCCCCAGTCCTCGCGGGATACTTGATAACTACATAAGGAAGGGAGGCAAGGATGATACATGACTGAAGACCAGAACGCCCGCGCTCCGTCTACGAAGAAGCTGGGCGACACAGCCGAGATCATCACTGATGCCGATGAGATCACCAAGGAAGTGATCCCAGAGGAAGCAATCCCTGAGGAAATCATCCCTGAGGAAGCAATTCCTGAGGAGACTGTTGCTGTGGAAGCAAATCCCGAGGAGGTCATCCCCGAGAAAGCAAAACCCGAAGAGACAGTCCCCGAGGATGCCGCGCCGATGGATGTCACCCCTGAGGAAGCAAACCCTGCAGATGCCTCTGAGACAGTTTCTGTCGAAGAGGACAGTTCTAAGAAGCCGGAGGACGAAGCTGCCCCAGCAGCCGAGACACCGGAGCCCGAAGAATCAGAGACCGACGCTGCCCCCACAGCTGAGGAATCCGATAAAGGGCCTGAAGACACCTGCGGGGAGAATGAAATGATTCCTGAGGAAGACATTCCTGAAGCTGGTGCTCCTGAAGGAGAATGTCCTGCAGAGGAGGCTCCTGAAAAGGAAATTCCGGAAATGGATGCTCCCAAGGAGGCAGCTCCTGAGGAAGCAGTCCCGGAAGAGGCTGCTGCTGAAGGGAACAGTCCCGGAGATGTTCCTTCTGAGGATGACAGTCCCCAAGAGGAAGCTCAGAAAGACATTCCAGAGGAGATTTCTCAAGAGAAGCTCCCGGATGAGATCGGTGAAAAAGTCTCTGACGAAGAGAGACTGGCCGAAGAACCCGTAACAGAAGCTGCCTTGGCAGCTGAAATGCAAGAAGGCAAAGAACCGGAGACCGAAGCTGCCCCAGCGGCTGAAGAACCGGAGGCAAAGGAACCGGAAGCCGAAGCTGCCCCAGCGGCCGAGGAACCGGAGGTGAAAGAGCCGGAAGCCGAAGCTGCCCCAGCGGCCGAGGAACCGAAGGTGAAAGAGCCGGAAACCAAAGCTGCCCCAGCGGCTGAGGAACCGGAGGCAAAGGAACCGGTAGCCGAAGCTGCCCCAGCGGCTGAGGAACCGAAGGTGAAAGAGCCGGAAACCAAAGCTGCCCCAGCGGCTGAGGAACCGGAGGCAAAGGAACCGGAGACACCGGACGGCAAGAAAGAGCCGGTACCGCCCAGCGTTCCGCCGCCAGAACCGCCAGAAGTAAATAAGAAGAAATGCGCTGTCCTGATCGCAGTCGTTGCGGCGATCATTGCCGCTGGAATCATAGCGGTAGTGCTGTACATTCAATATTTCGTCCCCAGAGAGATTCATGTCAGCGAAGCCAGCTTAGATTTGTGGGTCGGCGATACAGCAAAGCTTTCTTATTCTATCGTTCCATCGAGTGCGGACAACCTGGAGGTCGCATGGGTCTCCTCGAATGACGAGATTGCAAGCATCGATGAATTCGGTGTTGTCACTGCCAAAGCCGGAGGCAAATGCGCGATCGCAGTTGCTACCGGGAACGGCAAGACCGACATTTGTGTCGTATCAGTCACAGATCCGGCCCAAGTGCAGAAGGAAAGCCTGAACAAAGTCAAAGATTTTGTCGGATCACTGAAGACGACAACTTCGGCAGACGGCAACGAAGTGTACAACGTCGAGAATATCGATGACACGCACAGTTTCCAGATTGGCACGGAGGACAACAATCTCCTGCTGATCTACAGGACAACAGGCCAGATGGAAGAATTTGGTGTGGATGCGGTGTATACCACTACAGTTAAGCTGAGTCCTGAGAACATCGATACCGCAGAGGTCATCCAGAATGATACGCTCTACGTGTACGGTTTCCCGATCTCCATGATCGGAACAGGCAGCATGAACCTCGCGTCCTACCAGCACGGCGACCAGGTGCCGCTGACCACTACGAGTTCAACAGTGGAAGGCCTCGATGCTTCAGACGCACTCCATGAACTGACAGACCGCGGATCCATGATCTGCATCGACAAGTTCGAAACGTTCCTCGAAAAGAACGGATTCGACTTCTCACTGGGAGAGTTCGGATTCAAGAACTTCGGTTCACTGGAAAAAGCCCCGGAGCCGGAGGAAAATGGAGAAAACACTCTGACTGCGGCTGAGGCGCAGGAATCCTGGAACGAGATTCAGGAAGGGGATGTCCTCTCAGATGCGAACACTACAGCAGAAACAGAAGCGGGCGGAAACGCGGAAGATTCGGCAGCAGTGAGCGTCGGAGAAGTTGCTTTCGGCAACCGGACCGTTCCCGGACAGGCAACAGTTCAGCAGGAAGAACCGGCGATTACGCCGTTCCCGTCCTGCAGACCGGGGTTCTCATTTGAGGCTCTGGAGAAGTAAAGCTAATAAAAAGGACATGGGCAGCTGCCCATGTCCTCTCTTTTTGCAGCATTTTAATCCGCCAGCCACATGTTCCGAATCTTTCTGGCGAACTGCGTCGTCCCGCACTCGGCCTTCTGCTCCAGAAGCAGCATGCAGCGGTTCTCAGACGGAATATTGGCGAAGTAGCAGCCCGTCCAGCTGTCCCAGCCATATTCCCCGTCTCTGCTAAGTGTCGCATAGCTCCCGCTGTCGCGCATCTGGCGAAGGAGATGCTGGTATGTGAAGCCGGAAAGGCCGAAGAATTTCACCAGTTGTTCATTCTGAAGAGGCGTCAGGTTCCCGGAGGTCATGTACTCGACGACACGCGGGCGAAGGATGCGCACGCCGTCCAGCTCGCCGCCATTTAGCAGCATCTGAGCGAAGCGGGCGTAGTCGTCAATCGTAGAGACGAGTCCCGCCCCGCCGGATTCAAAGTCCGGCCGATCGCGCATGGCATATTGAACCATGAGCTGGTCTCCGGTAAAGGGCACAAGCGTTCCGTCCGGCATGCTGCGATAGACGTCCGCCAGGCGGTCCTGCTTGTCCTCCGGCACATAGAAGCCTGTGTCCCGCATCCCCAGCGGGCCAAAGATCTTCTCCTGAAGAAAATCTCCGTAGCGCAAGCCGCTCACTTCCTCAACCACTGCACCGAGCACTTCTGCCGAGAGCCCGTACTGCCAGGCTCTGCCCGGCTCGAAGGCCAGTGGAATCCTGCTGAGACGGAGTGCAAATTCACGGGTCGTCAGCCCCTTCCCCTCCTTCACAAGCTCCTCGCATTCGGCGAGGAAGCGGGCAGTCTGCTGCTCCGTTTCATTCGCCTCGCCCCCATAAGTGAGGCCGGAAGTCATATTCATCAGATGCTGCAGGGTCATCGGCACCGGAGTGACGTGCTTCTCCCCATCGATTATGACGCGGTCACCACGGAACCCGGGCAGTACCTCGCGCACTGGCTCTCCCAGATCCAGCTTTCCCTCGTCCACAAGGATCATCACCGCTGCAGAGGTGATGGGCTTCGTCATAGAGAACAAGCGGAAGATGAGGTCACGGCGCAGGGGGATGTTCTTCTCTACATTTGCAAGGCCGTGGGCCTCAAAGAATTCTTCCTGCCCATCCTTCAGAAACATCACCAGCGCTCCGGCTGTCTCTTTATTTGCAATCGCTTCTTCTAAGATCCCGCCGATCCGTTTCTTTGTCTCTGAGAACATTGCAATCTCCTCCTTGTACTATGTATGATACAGCGTTACTATAGTCGTTAACGAAATTATCTGCTGCGCAGAACCTTTCGTTTTCCCTATATGCAGTTAATCTAAGCAATTGCCTTCGGCA
>CADCQE010000065.1 GCA_902803505.1 uncultured Lachnospiraceae bacterium
CGAGAATGACATTATCGAGAAGAGCGGCGCCTGGTTCGCCTACAATGGGGAGAAGATCGGACAGGGACGGGAGAACGCCAAGCAGTATCTGGAGAAGAATCCCGAGACCATGTTTGAAGTGGAGCAGAAGGTCCGCGGTGCGTACGGCCTGCCGATGGAAGAGGCCGCCGAGACTGAGAGCGATGCAGAAGTACAGGAATAAGAAGAGAGAATACCAGAGTGAAGAAGAGGAGAGAGCGGGAGCCAGGAAGAAGGCCCTCGCTCTCCTTCTGGACATGGACCGCACGGAGAGCGGCCTCAGGGACAGGTTGCTTCGGAGCGGCTTCTCGGAGGAGGCGGCAGCCGACGCGCTTGAGTATGTGCGCGGCTATGGCTATGTGGACGACGAGCGCTATGCGCGGCACTATGTCGAGGTATCCCGGGCGAAGAAGAGCCTTCGGCGCATCGAATATGAACTCGGGAAGAAGGGTCTGAGCCGGGAGCAGATCGACGCCGCAATCAGCGAGAGCGCCGACCTTAACGAGCGTCCGCTCATCCGTGAGCTGGCCCTCAAGAAGCTGCGGCACATGGACAGCGGGGATCCCTCCGCGATGCGGAAGCTTGCGGCCTATCTGGGCCGGCAGGGGTTCCGGACGGAGGACGTGATGCATGTGATGGAGGAAGTGGGTCATGGGGACGGTTCTCTCTGACCTATAAAAAGACCCGCGACTCATTCTTGACAGCCCTCAGAAAACAATATATAGTTAAGAAGTTGTATACGTGTCATATGTACAATGAAAACTAAATAAGGAGGTGCTCCTATGACGCCAATAGCAATTGTACTAATGGTGCTCGTAGTTCTTCTCATCATTGCACTTCCGATCACGTGGAAGAAGGCCATCGACTCGAAGACAAAACAGGACGCGGAGAAGATAGGGTCGGCCGAGGAAAAAGCGAGAAGCATCATCGACGATGCGATCAAGACAGCTGAAGCCAAAAAGCGTGAGTCTCTTCTCGAAGTGAAAGAGCAGTCCCTCGCCGCAAAGAATGAGGTTGACCGCGAGATCAAGGACAGAAGAGCGGAAATCTCCAAACAGGAGAGACGCATCCAGTCTAAAGAGGATACTCTTGACCGGAAAATGGATGCGATGGAGAAGAAAGAGGCGGACTACGCAGCAAAAGAAGCGAAGCTCAAGGAGAAACAGAAGCGGATTGATGAGCTCTACGATGAGGAAGTCAAACAGCTGGAGAAGATTTCAGGGATGACTTCTGAAGAGGCGAAGGAATTCCTTCTCAAGAGCGTTCAGGACGATGTCAAGATCGACGTTGCAAAGATGTATCGCGAGATGGTCGATCAGGCGAAGGCTGACGCGGACAAGAAAGCGAAGGAGATCGTCGTGGGTTCGATCCAGCGCTGTGCTGTCGACCATGTTGCAGAGTCTACGATCTCTGTCGTACAGCTTCCCAGTGACGAGATGAAGGGCCGTATCATCGGAAGAGAGGGACGCAATATCCGGACCATCGAGACGATGACAGGTGTAGACCTCATCATCGACGACACACCTGAGGCTGTTGTCCTATCCGGTTTCGATCCGGTTCGCAGGGAGATTGCAAGGATTGCGCTTGAGAAGCTCATCGTCGACGGCCGGATCCAGCCAGCCCGTATTGAGGAAATGGTAGAGAAGGCGAGGAAAGAGGTCGAGACCCAGATCCGCGAGGACGGCGAGCAGGCTGCCTTTGAGGTCGGTGTTCACAACCTGCATCCGGAGCTGATCAAGCTCCTCGGCAGGATGAAATTCCGCACTTCTTATGGGCAGAACGCACTGAAGCATTCGATTGAAGTCGCAGAACTGGCAGGACTTATGGCTTCAGAATGCGGATGCGATGTCCGTCTGGCTAAGCGCGCAGGTCTTCTGCATGACATCGGAAAATCCATTGATCACGAGGTTGAGGGTTCGCACATTCAGATCGGTGTTGATCTGTGCCGGAAGTACAAGGAGAATGCGGTCGTCATCAATTCCGTCGAGAGCCACCACGGTGATACAGAGCCGACGTCCCTCATTGCCTGTCTCGTTCAGGCAGCGGACGCTATATCGGCTGCCCGTCCGGGCGCGCGCCGTGAGACACTTGACAACTACACGAATCGCCTGAAGCAGCTGGAGGACATCGCCAACGGCTTCAAGGGAGTTGACAAATCCTTTGCGATCCAGGCAGGTCGTGAGGTGCGCGTCATGGTTATTCCCGAGCAGGTCAATGATGCGAACATGGTCCTTCTGGCGAGAGACATTTCCAAGCAGATCGAATCAGAGCTGGAGTATCCCGGACAGATCAAGGTCAACGTCATCCGCGAGAGCCGTGTGGTTGATTACGCGAAATAAGATCACGAGAGCAAAAGAAACAGAAGAGCCGAAAGGCTCTTCTTTTTTTCTATATATAGTAGTAAAAAATTATGTAAACCCTAATGCTTGTGGAAAAAGCCGCAAATGCCTGTAAAATAAGGACTTTGAACCAGACCTGCGTTTTTTTGCATTTGATTTTATGTCAATTTAGAGGTATAATACAGTTACTTGCTGATGCAGCAGGTACAAGAAGCGGATCGCGGCGTCAAGGACCGGACTTTCATGAAGGATCAGCTTGTTATGGGGAATATAGGGATCATTTTTATTGGCTGAGCCAGGTCTGCAGTGTGAACTCATTTTGATGACTCCACTCGCGAAGGGAGGCCGGCAGCCGCAGGATTTGAAGGGTGAATTGCTTTCTACAAATACATGAAAGATGTAGGGGTACAAAGCTCCATGGAGAATGCAATTCTGGATTTTATTGAATTTCTGAAACAGAAGAAGAAATCGTCTGAGAACACAATCGTGTCCTACGAAAGAGATATTCGCAAACTCTGCCGTTACCTGCAGGAGACACACGGCATTACGCAGTGGAAGGAAGTCACGCCGACACACCTCACCTCGTATATGCTGTATATGGAGAAGCAGAATTATGCCTCGTCCTCAGTATCGAGAAGCGTAGCTTCTGCCAGAACATTTTTTCAATATCTTCTGAAAGAAGGAATGATTAAGGAGAATCCGGCCGACGAACTGAAACCGCCCAAGTCGGACAAGAAGATGCCGGAGATTCTCACAGTTGAACAGGTAACATCTCTCCTTTCACAACCGGATCGCGAAACGAATAAAGGCATGAGAGACAGCGCAATGCTGGAGCTTCTCTATGCCACTGGGATTCGTGTGTCTGAACTCATCGGACTCAATGTGAAGGATGTAAACCTGAAGCTGGATTACATCAACTGCACGGACAATTCGAAAGAGCGGATCATCCCCTTTGGGGGTGCAGCGAAGAAGGCGCTTGCGGATTACGTCAATGGCGCGAGGAATGCCTTTATCCTCGGGGAAGACCAGGGTTGGCTCTTCACAAACTGCCAGGGCAGGCCGATGAGCCGCCAGGGATTCTGGAAGATCCTGAAAGGCTATGCGCGCGAAGCCGGGATTGAGATGGATATCACCCCGCATACACTTCGCCATAGCTTCGCTGTCCACATGATTGAGAACGGGGCGGATCTGCGGTCGGTGCAGGAGATGATGGGACACTCGGATATTTCTACTACACATATGTATCTGAATATGAATTTGAGCCGCATGCGGAATGTGTATGAGAAGGCGCATCCCAGAAAATGATGCAGTGGGGACGGTTCGAACCGTCCCCACTGCATCATTTTCGCCCCCGAAAGGAGAACGCAGATGGACAAGAAAAAGGTAATCGTCGGCATGTCAGGCGGTGTCGACAGCTCAGTAGCGGCGCACCTTCTCCTGGAGCAGGGCTATGACGTAAGCGGCGTCACCATGATGGTCTGGCAGGAGGACGACCCTTACGCGGAGAGCGAGGGGAGCTGCTGCGGCCTGAGTGCCGTCGAGGACGCGCGCCGCGTCGCCTACACCCTCGGAATCCCCTACCATGTCCTGAATTTCCGCCGGGAGTTCCGTCATGACGTGATGGAATATTTCGTCCGGGAATACGAGGCGGGGAGAACCCCGAACCCGTGCATCGCCTGCAACCGCCATGTGAAGTGGGAGAGCCTGCTCCGGAGGAGCATGGAGCTGGGAGCGGATTACATCGCTACAGGACACTATGCCAGGGTCACTCAATTGGAAAATGGACGCTGGACACTGCGCACGGCAGACGGAGATGGAAGCACTGCGGCGGGAGGCTTCCCGAAAAAGGACCAGACCTACGCCCTGGTCGGCCTCACGCAGGACCAGCTCGCCCACACCCTGATGCCGGTGGGCCTGTACACGAAGGAGCAGATCCGCCGGATCGCAAAAGAGCAGGGCCTCCCCGTCGCGGACAAAGCCGACAGCGAGGACATCTGCTTCGTGCCGGACGGGGACTACGCATCCTTCATCGAGGGCTTCACCGGAAGGCCCTCTAAGCCGGGTCATTTTGTAGATGAAGAGGGGCATGTGCTTGGCACCCACAAAGGGATCATCCACTACACAGTCGGCCAGCGGCGGGGGCTTGGCATATCCGCCGGCAGCCGCATTTTCGTAAAAGAGCTTCGGCCGGGGACCAATGAAGTCGTCCTGAGCGGCAACGACGCGCTCTTCTCCCGCACGCTTCGCGTCAGCGACATTTCCTTCATGGGAATAGAAGACCTGAAACATGGCGAAAAAATGAGGGTATTTGCGAAAATCCGCTATAATCATCGCGGTGCCTCTGCTATAATAGAGAGGATCGGCCGGGACGAAATCCTGTGCACCTTCGACGCAGCGCAGAGAGCGGTCACACCCGGCCAGGCTGCGGTTTTCTATCTGGAGGATTATATCGCATGCGGGGGGACGATACAGTGACAGGAGATATCCATGTTCACAGCAAATACAGCACCGATTCCGATACGCCGATGGAGGAAGTGGTTCGGCAGGCGATCCAGATGGGTCTTTCTTATGTGTGCTTCACAGATCATATCGATTATGATTTCCCCTACGAGGACATTATCTTTGACTTCGACGTCTCGGATTATATGAAGGAGATCGGAGAGCTCCGGGACAGATACGGGGACCGGGTCAAGATTCTCGCAGGCGTGGAGCTCGGCCTGCAGGAGCATCTGGGTCCGAAGTACCGGCAGCTTCTGAGGGATTATCCCTTCGACTTCGCCATAGGCTCCCAGCACCTTGTGGGCGGGAAGGATCCCTACTACCCAGAGGTCTTCGACGGGAAGTCAGACAGCTTCGTCTATCGGCAGTATTTTGAGGAAATGCTTACCGATCTGAAGGCCTTCCACGAATTCGACACACTGGGCCACCTGGACTACATCGTGCGCTACGGGCAGACGAAAGCCCGGGCCTACAGCTACCGCCAGTACGCGGACGTGATCGACGAGATCCTGAAGCTTCTGGTCCGCTACAACCTCGCTATTGAGATCAACACCGCGGGGCTCAGGAAGCAGCTTGGCTTCCCGAATCCCCACCCGGACGTCCTTCGCAGGTACCGGGAGCTCGGCGGCACACTGGTGACCATGGGCTCTGACGCACACCGGCCCCATGCCATGGGATTTGCCTTTGACACGGCGAAGGAGATCCTGCGAAGCTGCGGCTTTACGCACACAGTTTATTACGAGAAGAGGAGGCCGGTGTTTGTGAAGCTGTAGGGCAACAATTCAGAGCGAAAAAGCTTGTAATTTGCAGGCCGATTCGGTACAATGATCTGTGGATTATAGAAGTTTCACAAAATATCCAACAAATACAGGAGGAAACACAATTATGGCAGTAAAGGTTGCAATTAATGGTTTTGGTCGTATCGGCCGTCTGGCTTTCCGTCAGATGTTCCAGGCAGAGGGCTTCGAGATTGTCGCGATTAACGATCTGACATCTCCGGAGATGCTCGCTTATCTTCTGAAATATGATTCCACACAGGGCCGCTACGAGAAGGCTGACAAGGTCTCCTGTACGGATCATTCCATCATCGTTGACGGCACAGAGATCGAGATCTATGCGAAGTCCAACGCAGCAGAGCTTCCCTGGGGCCAGCTCGGTGTTGACGTCGTTCTGGAGTGCACTGGCTTCTACACATCCAAGGCGAAGGCTCAGGCTCATATCGATGCAGGCGCCAAGCATGTCATCATCTCCGCTCCGGCAGGCAACGACCTTCCGACCATCGTTTACAACGTCAACCATGAGAAGCTGACCAAGGAAGACACCATCATTTCCGCAGCTTCCTGCACAACAAACTGCCTTGCTCCGATGGCGAAGGCCCTCAATGACTTCGCAACGATCAAGTCCGGCATTATGTGCACGATCCACGCTTTCACAGGCGACCAGATGACACTGGACGGCCCGCAGAGAAAGGGCGACAAGAGACGTTCACGCGCTGCTTCCGAGAACATCGTTCCGAACAGCACAGGCGCTGCGAAGGCAATCGGCCTTGTTATCCCTGAGCTCAACGGCAAGCTTATCGGCGCTGCTCAGCGCGTACCGACACCGACAGGCTCCACCACGATCCTTACCGCTGTTGTCGAAGGCAACGTCACTAAGGAAGAGATCAATGCCGCTATGAAGGCTGCTTCCAACGAGTCCTATGGCTACAACGAGGACGAGATCGTCTCCAGAGATATCGTCGGCATGAAGTTCGGCTCACTCTTCGATGCCACACAGACCATGGTTCTGCCGCTCGACAACGGCACAACAGAGGTCCAGGTCGTCTCCTGGTATGACAACGAGAATTCCTACACAAGCCAGATGGTCCGCACCATCAAGCATTTCGGCAAGCTCCTCGGCGCTTGATCGAGACATAGCGTAAGCCTCATTTCAGAAGAGCTTTATCCGGAGATGAGCGCTTGAAAAGACTCATCAGGGGTCCGGTCTTGTATGGACCGGATCCCTTTTTTCGAAATCAGATTCATATTGATTCTTAAGGAGCCGGACGATGTACTCGATTGCGCAGCATGAGGGACCCGTCCGCATCCGACAATAAGCGTTTTATATTTTTAGGAGGATTTAGAAAATGGGACTCAACAAGAAATCAGTTGACGACATCAACGTCAAGGGCCTTCGCGTACTCTGCCGCTGCGACTTCAACGTTCCGCTGAAGGACGGCAAGATCACGGACGAGAACCGCCTCGTTGCGGCGCTGCCCACCATCAAGAAGCTCGTCTCCGACGGCGGCAAGGTCATCCTCTGCAGCCATCTGGGCAAGCCGAAGAACGGCCCGGAAGCCAAGTTCTCACTGGCTCCCGTAGCGGCCCGCCTCACTGAGCTCCTCGGCCAGGAAGTCAAGTTCGCAGCTGACGACACAGTCGTCGGTGAGAATGCCAAAGCCGCAGTCGCAGCCATGAAGGACGGCGACGTCATTCTTCTCGAGAACACACGCTTCCGCGCAGAAGAAACCAAGAACATTGATTCCTTCAGCGAAGACCTCGCTTCCATCGCGGACGTATTCGTGAACGATGCATTTGGCACGGCTCACCGCGCACACTGCTCCAACGTCGGCGTCACAA
>CADCQE010000066.1 GCA_902803505.1 uncultured Lachnospiraceae bacterium
CACCGAGACTTCCGGCCCGGTCAGATATTCCTCGATCACCATCTGGCGGCCGGCATCGCCGAATTTCCTGTCCACCATGATCTCCCGGACGCCGGCGATGGCCTCCTCCCTGTTCTCACAGATCAGCACGCCCTTGCCCAGGGCGAGCCCGTCGGCTTTGAGCACAATGGGATAGGCAGCATCTTCCAGGTACGCATAAGCCTCCTCGGCGCTGTTCACGGTCTGAAACGCAGCCGTTGGAATGCCGTATTTTTGCATCAGATCTTTGGAAAATGCTTTCGACCCCTCAAGAATCGCCGCTTTCTTATTCGGCCCGAAGACCCGCAGGCCGCTGGCTTCAAAGAGATCGACAATGCCTCCCACCAGTGGGTCATCCATTCCCACGATGGTCAGGTCGATCGCCTTCTCTTTCGCAAATGCAGCAAGCTTCTCGAACTCCATAGCCCCGATCGGGACACACTCGGCCACTGCCGCGATGCCGGCATTTCCCGGCGCGCAGTAGATCTTCTCCACCCGGGGGTTCTTAGCCGCTGCCCAGGCGAGCGCATGCTCGCGGCCGCCGCTGCCGATGATCAGTACCTTCATAGTTCTCCCTCCTCCGCTTCGATCCGGACTCTCCCATTCTCAAGCTTTACCCGCCCGGCGGCGATCAGGTCGATCACCTGCGGCAGGAGCTTCCACTCCGCCTGCTCCATAATGCGCTTCTGTAATGTCTCAGGCGTGTCCCCGTCCTTCACTTCCACTGCCTTCTGCAGAATGATCGGCCCCTCGTCGAGCCCCCGGTTCACAAAATGCACGGTAGCTCCGCTGACCTTGACACCCCTTGCGAGCGCCGCCTCGTGGACGCGCAGGCCGTAGAATCCCTTCCCGCAGAAGGACGGTATCAGGGACGGGTGAATGTTGATGATTCTGTTCTCGTAAGCCCGGATCAGCTCCGGCGGGATGGTCAGCAGGCAGCCCGCCAGCACGATGAGGTCCACCCCCAGTTCATCCAGCGTGTTCTTCAGCGCCTCATTGAACTGCTGTCTGGAAGGATATCTTAAAGGCTCCAGGCAGATCGCCGGAATTCCGGCCTTTTCTGCCCGCTTGAGGGCATAGGCCTTCCTGCTGTTGCTGATCACGGCCGCGATCTGCGTCCCCCGGATCTCACCGCTTTGAATCGCATCAATGATCGCCTGCAGATTCGTCCCGCCTCCCGAGACCAGCACGGCGATGCGCAGTATTCTCTCGCTCATATCAGCTCCACACCTCTTGCGCCGCTCACAATCCGGCCGATGGGGAAGGCGCTCTCGCCGGCTGCATTTGCACAATGAATCACCCGTTCTGCGTCCGCGGCATCTGCTGCCAGAACCATGCCGACACCCATGTTAAAGGTGTTGTACATCATCTCCTCGCTGATTCCGCCTCTTTCGGCGATCATTTTGAAAATGCCCGGAAGCGGGCAGCTCTGCTTCTCAATCACAGCTCTTGCACCGTCCTTTAGCATGCGGGGAACATTTTCATAGAATCCGCCCCCGGTGATGTGGCTGCAACCGTGGATGCGCACGCCGCCCTCCCGGATCGCGGCAAGGGCGCGGACGTAGATCTTCGTCGGGGTCAGCAGGGCCTCGCCCAGAGACTTGCCGAGAGATTCCTCATAGCGGGACAGGGACTGCTCCGTCATGGGGAAGACCTTCCGCACGAGGGAGAAGCCGTTGGAGTGGACGCCGGAGCTGGCCAGGCCGATCAGCACATCTCCATCCCGGAGCTCTTCGCCCGTGATGAGGTCCTTCTCGTCCGCCACGCCCACGGCGAAGCCGGCCAGGTCATACTCGTCCTCCGGGTAGAAGCCGGGCATCTCCGCCGTCTCCCCGCCGATCAGGGCGGCTCCCGCCTGCATACATCCCTCCGCCACACCGCTCACGATCCGTGCGATCTTCTCGGGCACATTTTTGCCGCAGGCGATGTAGTCCAGGAAGAACAGGGGCTCGCCTCCCGCACAGGCCACGTCGTTGACGCACATCGCCACGCAGTCGATCCCCACCGTGTCATGCCTGTCCATCAGAAAGGCCAGCTTCAGCTTCGTGCCTACACCGTCCGTTCCGGACAGGAGCACAGGCTTATCCATGGTCCTGATCTTCTCCAGGGAGAACGCGCCGGAGAAACCGCCGAGGCCTCCCAATACCTCGGGGCGCATGGTCTTCGCCACGTGTTCCTTCATGAGCTCCACGGCGCGGTATCCGGCTTCAATATCTACGCCTGCACTTTTATAATCCATATCGCTTTCCTCCTTATGCAGTGGGGACGGTTCTTTTTGCGGCATTTTTAGAAAAATGCTGCAAAAAGAACCGTCCCCACTGCATCATTCACCTCTCTCCTGCAGCTTCTGATCCTTCCGCTCCACTTCTTCCTTCATCTCCGCCGCATACTCCTTCAGCTTCCGCAGCAACTCCGCATCCGAGACCGCAAGTATCTTCGCCGCCAGCAGAGCGGCATTCTTAGCGCCGCCGATGGCAACGGTCGCCACCGGGATGCCGGAGGGCATCTGCACGATGGAATAGAGGCTGTCCCGGCCGCCGAGGGATGTGGTGTGCATCGGAACGCCGATCACCGGAAGCGGAAACAGGGCCGCGCACATCCCAGGCAGGTGGGCCGCCATGCCCGCCCCGGCAATGATCACCTTGATGCCCCGTGCCTCCGCTCCTTGTGCATACGCAAAGAACAGATCCGGCTCGCGGTGAGCCGAAATGATCCTCATCTCATAAGAAATGCCGAGCGCGTCAAGCATCTGCGCCGCTTTCTCCATCACCGGCAGATCTGAGTCCGATCCCATGACAATACTGACCAATGGCATTCTTCCGCCACCTCCTCTGTGAGTGCTGTTTTTCTCTGAAAATGCCCTGCTCCCGGGGCTTTACCTGGCCGCCCCGTTCAGAAAGAGGGCGAGGTACCCGATCATCACGACTCCGCTCAGGATCGCCCCGACCACGGAGTAAGAGGGCGACACGTCCTTCTCCCCGAAGGACTGCATCCCGACCCTGAACCCGTAGATCGCAAGCAGCATTGCTCCGATGGCGATCGCGCCCACATAGGGCCCGGCATTTCCTTCTCTTAAGAAAGAGATCACCACCAGCACCAGAAAGCACAGCGCAGAAATGAGGGCGAAGAGAAGGGACAGCTTTCCCCCCTTCGAATCTTTCTTCTCCACGAAGCTGTATTTTCTCTTATCCGCCATGCCGATACATGACCTCCCTCCTGATATAATCCGCCTGCAAGAACAGCAGGTATCCCATTGCCGCGCCGATGGTATTGAGAATGACGTCGTCGATGTCGAATCTCCCCGCCCGGCTCAACAGCTGAATCACCTCCACCGCGAGGCTGAAGCACAATCCCAGCGCAGTCACTTTCCAGAAGCTCCGCAGCCTCCGGGTGATGACCGGGAGACAGAATCCAAAAGGCAGGAAGCCCACAATATTCCCAAAAAGATTGAGAAATGCTCCCCGCGTGTATCCCTCCTGCAGCATACCAATGGAGCGCCGGATTTCCACGAA
>CADCQE010000067.1 GCA_902803505.1 uncultured Lachnospiraceae bacterium
ACTTGAATGCCTCATAGGGACGAAAAAACGACCTCACCCGCTCACAAAATATGCGGCTCATCAAATCTATCAAATTGATCCGTGATCACCGGCGCCACCTTGTGCGCATCCGTCTGGTTGATCACAGGACGGGTGGAGGAGCGAAAGAGACCTGTTCCGAAATACCGGTCATCGACAGTCAGAATCGTCCCGCATACATAGTCCTTCAATTCCATCCCGTTCCAGACCGTCGGGAAGAGCTTCTGCTTCATGAATGGCTGAAGAATCATATCCTCCACTTGTCCGCTCTCACAGAGCCCCTCCCATTTCTCCTGCGCCGTGAGGCAGCCGGCATAGACAGACTCGCTCTTGCCAAGACAGCGGTGCTTCAGAATATACCCGTCTTTGTTCCTCCTCGCGTCTTCCCAGATGTCCCTAAAAGTTCCCGCAAGGTACGTGGGAACGACATGGGCGCGCAGGAAGCGGCACTCCTCTTCGCTCAGGCATTTTCCGGTAAATGTGTCGTCGAAGAACAGGGCAAAGAAGCGCTTGTCGTGAAGCAGGAAGATCGTTCGAAAATCATTGTGCAGATCCACATCCGCCAGGTATTTCAATGTATCCGGAGAATAGGAGAGAAGATCCTTCTGGTTCAGCGCGCTGACGACAAAGGCATTCCGGAGCTTATGCAGATTGCGCTCTACGTCCTGCGACTCGCAGATGGAGACGTGCATCCCCAGAGCCTGATAGAAAGGGGCATAGAGACGGATGGAATCGGATTTGTCGGAGCTCTTCAGAATGACCAGCTGCTCCCTCCCTCCCGCAAGTTCCGCCATGTAGGTCAAAAACGCTTCAAAATACGAATGCCCGTCTGTAATCTGCGCCTCCTTCGCGAAGACCCTGCCGGCGAATTCAGTGAAGAATGACAGGAAATAGCCATTTCCGAAGAAGCGGGATGTGATCTCGCACAGGCGCAGCGAGCCGTCCTCGCAGATCAGGTAATCCGGTCGAAATGTGCCGGCATGGAACTCCTTCTCACGGATATATTCGAGAAGCTCCAGGATCTTCTCATCATAGGAAATCTTTCCCAGGTATTCCTGATAATGCGCCGCATAGTAGGTGCAGCACCGGTAGAGAATCCGCTGAAGCTCCCCAAGCTCCCTGTCCCGCTCCGTCGACACGAGCATGGGGACGTCATGCATCCAGGAGCGGTAATACGGGATCAGATCCTTATGCAGCTTCGCGAACAGCTTCTCGAAGCGGCCCAGCTTCGGAGCGCGCAAATAGGCCTTCCGCTCCGCTCCGGTCATCTCTCTCCCATATAGCAGATGAGTTTCCTTCAAGCTCTTCATTGATTTCATCGCCACCTCCGCAAGCAGGTCAGGGGGACAGTTCTTAGTGACCTGCTTACAAATTGATATCTTCTGTATTGGGCTGGTACCCCTCATCATAAAGGGCCTTAATGATCTGCTGCTTGTGCTCTGTCCCGAATGCCTCCATCGTGATTGTCAGCTTCACCGCCGCATTGCGGTTGGTGTTCACAAACTGATTGTGCTCCAGCTTGATGATATTGCCCTGGGCCTCTGCAATCACGGCGGCCACCTTCACCAGTGCGCCGGGCTTGTCAGGCAGCAGCACGGACACCGTAAAAATCCTGTCCCTGCGGATGAGTCCAAGCTGTACGACAGAGGCCATCGTAATCACGTCCATATTTCCACCGCTCAGGACTGCCACGACCTTCTTGCCCTTTACGTCCAAATGCTTCAGCGCGGCGGCAGTGAGCAGTCCCGAATTCTCCACAATCATCTTGTGATTTTCCACCATATCGAGGAAAGCCACAATCAGCTCCTTGTCCTCAACAGTGATGATCTCGTCCAGGTTCTCTTTCAGATAGGGAAATATCGTCGCGCCCGGTGTCTTGACAGCAGTGCCGTCGGCGATGGTGTCCACCTTCGGGAGCGTCACGACTTCATTTTTCTCAAGAGACGCCTTCAGGCAGGCCGCACCGGCAGGCTCCACTCCGATGACGCGGATCTTGGGGTTGAGCAGCTTCGCCAGTGTCGAGACGCCTGCGGCGAGGCCGCCTCCGCCCACCGGGACGAGGATGTATTCTACGAGGGGCAGCTCCTGGATGATCTCCATGGCAATGGTCCCCTGGCCCGTCGCCACGGTCGGGTCGTCGAAGGGATGGATAAAGGTCAGGCCTTCCTCCTCGGACAGCTTCCTCGCGTAGGCCGCGGATTCATCGTAGACATCTCCATGTAAAATGACTTCCGCGCCATAGCTCTTGGTCCGGTTCACTTTGATGAGCGGCGTCGTCGTGGGCATCACGATCACGGCCTTACAGCCGAAGGACTTGGCCGCATAAGCAACGCCCTGCGCGTGATTGCCTGCAGAGGCAGTCACCAGGCCCCGTTCCCGCTCCTCCTGGGAGAGTCGGCTGATCTTATAATAGGCGCCCCGGATCTTGTAGGCGCCTGTCTTCTGCATATTCTCCGGCTTGAAATAGACCCGGTTGCCGCACTGCGTGCTGAAGATCTCACTGTAGAGCAGTTTCGTCTCCGCTGTCACCCGCCGCACCCGCTCATAAGCCTCTTCAAAAGCTCCCAACGTCAACATTTCTTCCTGATGTCCCATATTATTCTACCCCCGCTTATACTTTATAGCCGTTAACGAAATAATCTGCTGCGCAGAACCGTCCCCCTGTCCCCCTACACCGAGAATGTCATCACTTCCCCAGTCCCGGGATGGCGGAACGACAGCCGAACAGCCCTGAGGGCAATCCCCCCGCCGGGAAGATCCTCCGCAGAAGAAGCGGGAGCGCCGTACTTCCGGTCCCCTGCAATCGGCATCCCGGCGTGGGCGAGCTGCGCCCGGATCTGGTGATGCCGCCCGGTCATCAGTTCGATCTCCAGTGTGTCCTCCGAAACCTTCCGGTAGCGGAGAACCGCTTCCTTCGCCCCTTTCGGATACACCCCCTGCTTCGAGGGTGAGACCACCCGGCTCACATTGTTCTTCCCGTCCTTCAGCAGAAAGTCCCTCAGCTCACCGCTGTCAAGAGGAATCGGGCCGCACACCTTCGCCCGGTAGATCTTCTTCATTGTCCCGTCGGTGAGCTGCTTCGAGAGCGCAGCCGCAGCCTTCTTCGTCTTTGCAAACACGATCGCGCCGCTCACCACCTGGTCCAGCCGGTGCACAATGAAAAATGCCGCGTCGGGGACGGTTCTTTCTGCAGCAAAAAATGCTGCGCCGGGGACGGTTCTTTCTGCATCAAAATATGATGCAGAAAGAACCGTCCCCG
>CADCQE010000068.1 GCA_902803505.1 uncultured Lachnospiraceae bacterium
ATTGCCGGGGCTCATGCAAACGTCCCGGACGGCACCTACGACGTCTCTGTGACATTCAAGAGCAGTAAGGTTCTTTCGTTCTTGTTTAATTGACGTACATGGATGAATCTTAACGACGATAGGAGCTTATCGGAATATGAGCAACTCAGTAAAAAAAGCAATCCATAAAGGAGTCGCGAAGGTTCCCGTGATTATGCAGATGGAGGCACTGGAATGCGGAGCGGCTTCTCTCTGTATGATCCTGGGATATTACGGGACCTGGATTCCTCTGGAGCAGGCCCGTGTAGACTGCGGTGTCTCCAGAGACGGCTCAAGCGCCAAGAATGTGCTTCTGGCTGCAAGAAAGTACGGCATGGAGGCTTCGGGCTACCGCTTTGAGCTGGAGGCCCTGCAGGAGCAGGGGACATTTCCCTGCATCATCCATTGGAATTTCGAGCACTTCATGGTGCTCTGCGGCTTCCGCGGAAAATATGTCTATCTCAATGACCCCGCCAGAGGAAATATCAAGATTACCTTAGAGGAATTTGATGAGGGATTCACGGGGGTCTGCCTGATCCTTGAGCCCAAGGAAGGGTATCAGCCCAGCGGGAAACGGAAGAGCACATTGGAATATGCCTTCAAGAAGCTTAAGGGGGCGGGGGCCGCGTCTGTGTTTGTCGTGCTGACGACACTGATCGGCTATCTCTTCGGCATCATTACTCCCGGCTTCGGACGCTTTTTCATGGACCGGCTCCTGACGGGAGAGAACCGGGAGCTGCTGATGCCATTTGTCATTCTTTTGGCCATTGTGGGCGGGCTGCAGGTATTCATTCAGGCCATCCAGGCGATCTATTCCCTGAAGATCAGCGGCAAGCTGGACATTATCGGAAGCAGCACTTTTATGTGGAAGATCCTGCGCATGCCCGTTGAATTCTTTACGCAGAGAAATGCCGGCGACATTCAGATGCGCGAAGAGACGAATTCCACCATCGCGGCTACTGTGGTCAACACCTTGACGCCTCTGGTGCTCAACATCATCATGCTCATCTTCTACATCGTGGTAATGCTCCGCTACAGTGTGCTTCTGACCCTGATCGGCGTAGCAACGGTGACGATCAATGCCTTCATGGGACGCTTCATCTCCAACAAGCGCGTCAATATCACCCGCGTGATGATGCGCGATGCGAGTAAGCTCGCTTCCTCCACTGTCTCCGGCATTCAGATGATTGAGACCATCAAGTCGAGCGGCGCAGAGAACGGATATTTTGAAAAATGGTCCGGCTATCAGGCCTCCGTCAATACCGCAGAGGTTCGTTTCTCAAGGCTGAATGCATATCTGGGGCTGATTCCGACCTTCCTGACATCCGTTGCAAATGCGACTGTCCTTATCCTCGGTGTCTATCTCACGATGAACGGCCACTTTTCGCTGGGCTCTATCCTGACCTTCAGCGCTTACCTGAACGCCTTTATGACGCCTGCCACGACACTGATCACAGCCGGGCAGACGATTCAGGAGATGCGCACGCAGATGGAGCGCGTCGAGGACGTCATGGAATATCCGGAGGACAAGGTATTTAAGGAGACGCCGAAGCAGAAGACGGCGGCCTATGAGAAGCTCAGGGGTGGGATCGAACTGAAGAATGTTACGTTCGGCTACTCCCGTCTCGCGGAGCCGCTGATCCGGGATTTCTGTATGAAAGTGGAGCCGGGAAGCCGCGTTGCCTTCGTGGGAGAATCCGGCTGCGGCAAGAGCACCCTCTCGAAGCTGATCTCGGGACTCTATCAGCCCTGGTCGGGGGAGATCCTGTTTGACGGCATGCCTCTTAGTGAGATTGAGAAGCCTGTCTTCACAGGGTCTGTCGCTGTTGTGGACCAGGTAATCATTCTGTTTGAAGATACCATTTCCAATAACATCAAGATGTGGGACGAATCCATAGAGGACTTCGAGGTCATTCTCGCGGCCAGAGATGCGCAGATCCACGATGATATCATGCTGCGGCACGATGGCTATCAGGGACGCCTGACAGAAGGCGGTAAGGATCTGTCCGGCGGACAGAGACAGCGCCTTGAGATTGCCCGTGTGCTGGCCCAGGATCCTTCCGTCATCATTATGGATGAGGCTACCAGCGCTCTCGACGCGAAGACGGAATACGAGCTGGTCAAGGCTGTTAAGGACAGAGGCATCACCTGCATCGTGATTGCCCACCGGCTCTCTACCATCCGGGACTGCGACGAGATCATTGTGCTGGACCACGGCAGGGTTGTGGAGAGAGGACGGCATGAAGAGCTCTACGCTAAGGGCGGCGTCTACACGGAGCTCATTTCCAATGACTGAGGTTCACTGGTTTATCGCTATCAAAACAGGTATTTTTCGAGGAGAGGACGGTCTTAACAGGTATGGGTTGGTTTGACGAACAACTCCAAAAAAGACAGATAAGTGACCAGGAACTCTTTGAGGATTCCCTTCTCACAATGGCATCGGCGATTCTGGGCTCCCAGACCGCAAGCGAGATGTCCAACGATCTGATTGTGACGAAGCAGGAGATCGATGAGATCCTGAAATACTACCATAAAAAGCCTTCTGAGATTCCCGCATCCATTACAGAAACCTGGGAGCAGCTGGAATATGCGCTGCGCCCTTACGGGCTGATGTACCGGAAGGTGACCCTCAAAGAAGGATGGCTGAAGGACGCATACGGGCCTATGCTGGTCTTCCGCAAGGAGGATGACAAACCGGAAGCACTTTTTCCGCGGGCCTTCGGCGGATATTACTATCGGAGCCCGGACGGCCGCCGCAGGAAACTGACGAAGCAGAGAGCGGAGGAATATAAGCCGGACGCAATCTGCTTCTATAAGCCGCTGCCGCTGAAGCCCCTTGGGATAAAGGACTTAATGCTTTACCTGTGGTCGTGCCTGAGTGTGAGCGACGTCGTGTTTCTCGTGATCCTTACGCTTCTGGTTGTGTGTATCGGGAGGCTCATGCCCTTCTTCCAGAGCATGCTGACAGGGTTTGTGGTGAGGACCCGCAATGTCACTCTGCTCCTGGGCACTGCAGTATTCATGTTCTCCACAATTGTATCCTCCCAGCTGCTCAGCGTGGCCAGGGAGCTGGCGATGACACGGCTGAATACGAAGACTTCCTTAGGCGTAGAAGCGGCCATGATGATGCGCCTGATCAGCCTGCCTGCCCCATTTTTCAGGAAATACAGCTCCGGTGAGCTGTCCAGCCGCAGTCAGGCGGTCAACCAGCTGAGCGACCTGCTTGTTGCTCAGGTGTTCTCCACCGGCCTCACTTCGATCTGCTCCCTGCTCTACCTGACGCAGATCCACCGCTTTGCTCCGGCACTCTTTGTACCGGCCATTCTGACCATCCTCGCGACAGTGATTGTGATCCTGATCACGATCTTCCTGCAGATGAGCGTCACAAAGAAAAGGATGGAGTATGGAGCCAAGGAGAGCGGCATGAGCTTCTCGCTCATCAACGGGGTTCAGAAGGTCAAGCTTGCCGGCGCTGAGAAGAGGGCTTTCTCCAAATGGGCGGAGGTCAATGCGCAGTGCGCATCTTATGCCTATAACCCGCCTTTCTTCCTGAAGATCAGTACGGCTCTGACAACCCTCGTCTCTGTGGTGGGGCTCATCGCTCTCTACTATAGTGCCACCGTGAACCAAGTGACACCTTCTGCTTATATGGGCTTTAATTCCGCATACGGGATGGTGATGGGAGCCTTTACAGCGCTGGCGGGAGTGGCCGCTTCCCTGGCACAGATCAAACCGATTCTGGAGATGGCCGAACCGATCCTGAAGACGGTGCCTGAGAACACCGAGGACAAGGAGATCGTGACCAGCGTCACCGGCGGGATTGAATTCAACCATGTGTCCTTCCGCTACAACGAGAACATGCCGTATGTAGTCAATGACCTCAGCTTGAGGATCAAGGCGGGAGAGTATATCGCTCTGGTCGGAAGGACCGGCTGTGGGAAGAGCACGCTCATGCGCCTGCTTCTTGGGTTTGAAACGCCTGAGAAAGGATCCATCTACTATGACGGGAAGGACTTGAAAGGCCTGGACCTCAGATCCCTCAGAAGAAAGATCGGGGCGGTCACGCAGGACGGGAGTCTCTTCCAGGGAGACATTTATTCCAACATCGTGATCTCGGCGCCCCAGCTCACAATTGCTGAGGCCTGGGAAGCGGCGGAGACCGCGGGAATCGCGGAGGATATCCGCATGATGCCCATGGGCATGGCCACAGTCATCTCCGAGGGATCGGGAGGAATCTCCGGCGGACAGAAGCAGAGACTCATGATCGCCCGGGCAATTGCGCCGAAGCCCAAGATCCTGATGTTCGATGAGGCGACCAGCGCCTTGGACAACCGCACCCAGAAGAGGGTGGCGGATGCCCTGGATAAGCTGAACTGCACACGCCTTGTGATCGCGCACCGCCTCTCCACGATCCGGAACTGTGACCGCATCCTGGTGCTGGATGAAGGGAAGATCCGTGAGGACGGCACCTATGATGAGCTGATTGCCAAGGGAGGGTATTTCGCCGAGCTTGTGGCGCGGCAGAGACTTGATCTGGGAAATGCTTGAAGAAGATCCGGATATACCGCAAAACGGAAAAATGAATTAGGAGGATGGAACGATGACAAATGAAATCAAAGAAATCCTGAGCCACGTGGATCACACACTTCTTGCTCCGACGGCTACCCGGGCCGAGATCCGCAGGATCTGTGATGAGGGCGTGAAGTACGGAACGGCATCGGTCTGCATTCCGGCGAGCTACGTCGCTGATGCCAAGAGCTATGTCGGAAACCGCACCCGCGTCTGCACAGTCATCGGTTTTCCCAACGGCTATGCCACGACTTCGGCGAAGGCCTTTATGGCTGCGGACGCCGTGAGCCGGGGCGCTGACGAGATCGACATGGTGATCAATCTCGGCTGGCTGAAGGACGGGAAGTATTCCGATGTAGAAGCGGAGATCGCTATGGTGCGGGAAGCCTGCGGGGATCATATCCTGAAGGTGATTATTGAGACCTGCCTTCTGACGGATGAAGAGAAGATCCGCATGTGCGAGGCCGTGACGGCGGCCCGCGCCGATTACATCAAGACTTCCACCGGCTTCAGCACGGCGGGCGCCACCTTCGAGGACGTGAAGCTCTTCAAGAAGTATGTGGGGCCTGCGGTGAAGATCAAAGCGGCGGGCGGCATTTCCTCCCTCGATGACGCCAGACAATTCCTGGCCCTTGGAGCGGACAGACTGGGCACCAGCCGCATCGTGAAGATCGTAAAAGAGATGGAGGCACAGGGCAATTGAATCACTTTGACGAGCGCGGGCAGGCGGTCATGGTGGATGTCTCCGGAAAGGACGCAGGCAGCCGGGAGGCGGTTGCGGCCGGGAAGATCCATATGAGCGCGCAGGCTCTGCGCGCGTTAGTTGAGGGGAGCATGAAGAAAGGCGATGTGCTTGCCGCCGCCCGGATCGCGGGGATCATGGCGGCCAAGCGAACCAGTGAGCTGATTCCCCTCTGTCATATCCTGCCTCTTGCTTATTGCGGGATTGATTTTGAGTGCGTCGAAGAGGAATCCGCGGTCCGCGCATACTGCACGGTGAGGAACTTCGGCCCCACGGGAGTAGAGATGGAGGCGCTGACCGGCGTCTCTGTCGCTCTGCTTACAATCTACGACATGTGCAAAGCCGTGGACAAGCGGATGGTGATTGAGGACGTGCATCTGCTTCGCAAGCGGGGCGGAAAGAGCGGAGACTTTTTCTTTTCGGAGGATGCTGCCGGTGCGATGGGAGGCGCCGGCGGGGAAGGAGAGCGTGATGGAGTCAATCGTTATTGGAATCGCGGGCGGAAGCGGCAGTGGAAAGACCACACTTGCGGACAAGCTGGTAGACTGCTTTGGGTCGGACGAAGTGAGCATTCTCAGGCATGACAATTATTACAAGAGGCACGACGATATTCCCTTCGAGGAGCGGTCAAAGCTGAATTATGACCATCCCGATGCATTTGACACCCCGCTTCTTTGTGAGCATCTCCGGATGCTGAAGAAGCGCCGCTCCATCGAGATGCCGATCTATGACTATTCCCAGCACAACCGCTCTGACCAGGTCGTCGTCGTGCATCCCGCACCGGTTCTGATCCTTGAGGGCATCATGATCTTCTCGGAGGAGGAGCTGTGCTCCCTCATGGACATCAAGGTCTTCGTGGACACAGACGCGGATGTGCGGATCCTGCGAAGGATTCTCCGTGACGTCAAGGAGAGGGGGCGCTCTTTGGACAGCGTCATTAATCAGTACCTGGTGACTGTGAAGCCGATGCATGAACAGTTCGTGGAGCCCAGCAAGCGGCGCGCGGACGTGATCATCCCCGACGGCGGCTACAACGCGGTGGCGCTGGAGATGCTGATTCAGAGAATTCGCAGCCAGCTTGCCGCTTACCGGGAAGAGTGATCCGCTCATTTCACAGGACCAACACATTTGCAAGGTAGAGTAGTCTGAGCATATGATCAGACTACTCTTGTTACTATTCACGGCCAATCTGTAATATAGTAACCTACTCTTTTCGCATAAGGGGAGGCAGTCCTTTGATAGAAGTAAGACATCTCACGAAGCAATACGACGAGCACACCGCCGTGGAGGACCTGAGCTTTGTCGTCGAGGATGGGATCATTTACGGCTTCTTAGGCCCCAACGGGGCGGGGAAGACGACGACGATGAACATCATGACCGGGTACCTCTCGCCCACCGAGGGCGAGGTGCGGATCAATGGTTTTGACATCCTGGAGCAGCCGGAGGCGGCGAAGCGCACCATCGGCTATCTCCCTGAGGTTCCTCCCGTCTACCCGGATATGACGGTCTTCGAATACCTGTCCTTTGTCGCAGAACTGAAGAGGGTACCTGCTGCTGCGCGCGCTCCGCAGATTGAAGAGATCCTCGGACAGCTCTCTCTTGCCGAGGTGCGCGACCGTCTCATCCGCAATCTGTCCAAGGGCTATCGGCAGAGAACCGGCCTTGCCCAGGCGCTTCTCGGGAAACCTGAGACCCTGATCCTGGACGAGCCGACTGTTGGCCTCGATCCGAAACAGATCCTGGAGATGCGCGAGCTGATCCGGAGTCTCGGCGGAACACACACAGTCATTCTCAGCTCCCACATTCTGAGCGAAGTCGCAGAGGTCTGCGACCGGGTGCTGATCTTAAACGAGGGCCGGCTGGCGGCCTGCGACACCCCGGAGAACCTGCGGCGCAAGGCGAGCGGGCTGAAGACCGTCTATGTGACGGCAGAGGGGGGCAGGGAGCAGGTGCTTCGGGTTCTGCGCAGCGCTCTTAGCTCCGCCCCCGAGATAGAGATTACCGATGAGAATGGCGCCGAGGTGAGCGCAAGGATTACATATCCGGGCGATCTGGATCTCCGCAGGGAGATCGGCTCCTCGCTCTATGAGGCGGGCTGTCCGGTACTGGAGCTCCGCACCGAAGAGGAGAGCCTGGAGGAGATCTTCCTGATGCTCACGGATTCCGCTTCCGCGCGTCCATTGAAGGCTTCAGAGAGCGACGAAGAAGAGCCTGAAGCGGAAAGCGCAGACAGTGCCGGTCAAAAGGAGGAGCAGCAGTGAGGGCCATCTATAAACGGGAACTGAGGGGTCATTTTACGAACATGACCGGCGCCATTGCGATCGCCGTGATGCTTCTGATCACCGGCCTTATGTTCCGCTACTACAATCTGTACAACGGAGTGCTCTCCCTGCATTATGCGGTGAGCAGCTCGGTGCTGGTGTTCTATATCGTCGTGCCGGTTCTGTCCATGGGGAGCTTTGCCCAGGAGCGCCGCCAGAAGACGGACCAGCTGTTTCTGACGGCTCCGGTCCGCCTCTATGAAGTTGTGCTGGGAAAATATTTCTCGCTGCTCACGGTTTTTGCGATCCCGGTGCTGGTGCTCTGCATCTATCCCCTGGTGATGACATTTTTCGGAAAGGAGACCCTCTTATGGGACTACGCTTCGATCTTTGCCTTCTTCATCATGGGCTGTGCGTACCTGGCGATCGGGATGTTTTTGTCGAGCTGCACGGAGAGCGCCGTGATCTCGGCAATTCTGACCATTCTGTTTGTCTTTGCGACGCAGATGCTGAGCAGCATTTTTACGATGATCAGCAGCTCTTCCCTTGCGGCGATGCTCTTTCTGGTGGCCTTAAGTGCCCTGCTTGCCCTTCTGGTTTACCGGATGACCAGGCACTATCCGCTGAGCATAGCGGCTTTGATCCTGCTTGGCGGGGGATTTCTGGCCGCCTATTTCCTTCGCCCGGACTGGTTCAGCGGCAGGACGGAATCGATTCTCAGGATTTTTGATTTCAATACCCATTTTGCAGATTGTATGGGAGGTGTGTTCTCCATCCCGAACCTTCTGTATTTCCTGTCCTATGCAGCAATTGGCATCGTGCTCACGATCCAGTCCCTGGACAAGAGGCGCTGGGGGTGAAGCACGGTTCCGGCAGATGAGACGCAGTGCATGCGGAAGGAGACGAAGCGGATGAAGGAAAGACAAGAGCATCGAAAGACAGATAAGGGGACTGGAGGTCCCGGCAGGAAGTACTCCTCCAGAAGAAGACGCTATCTTGCAAATGGCAGCTATTCCATCGCCGTGACGGCCATTGCCGTGGCGGTAATTGTCCTCGTCAATGTGATTGTATCCGAGATCCCGGGAAAGTTCACCAGCTTTGACCTCTCGGACCAGAAGCTGTTCTCGATCGGGGAGATCAGCCGCGGCGTGCTGGATTCCCTGACGGATACGGTGACGCTTGATTTTGTCACTGAGACCGGGCAGGAGGATGAGGCGGTCTGCAAGCTTCTTGAGGCGTATGCGGATGCATCGGAGCGGATCCGGCTTGAGACCATCGACGCGGTGGCAAACCCCTCATTTTTAAATAAATATTCGGAAGAGCCGATTCCCCTCAACTCTGTCGTCGCGGTCTGCGGCGAGCGATCGAAGATCGCCTCCTATTATGACTTTTACAGATATGACTCCTATTATTCTGCTCCTTCTTACTGGGACGCAGAGGGCAGGATCACCAGCGCGATTGCTTCGGTGGCATTTGGGAAGCCGGCGAAGGTCTGTTACTCTGTCGGCCACGATGAACTGGAGATCAGTGCCGAGATGTCGGAGGCGATGGGCAAGGCGGATCTGGAGGCAGTCCCATTGAATCTGCTCGCGGAGGAAATCCCATCGGATGCGTCTGCACTCATAATCTATGCGCCGGCCCAGGATTTCACGGAGGACGAGGTCAGGAAGGTTCTCCATTATCTGGAGGGCGGGGGAAAGCTGCTCCTCATGACCATGCCGGAGGAGGTGAGCGGTGCAGCGACGCCTGTGTTGGATTCCATAATGAAGGGCTACGGAGTCACCCGCAAGGGCGGCCTGCTTCTGGAGGGAGATTCCTCTCATTATGTACAGGCGCCGTATCTGCTTCTTCCCAATACAGCCGCATCCGAAGTAACGAGCGGCCTCAGCAACCAGAATATTATCGCGGCTCTACCGGAGGCCCTCGAGGTCGGGGACACAGATGAGGCGGTCTATACAGTGACCAATCTTCTGACGAGCAGCGAAAAGGCCTATATCAAAAAAGACATCGCGGATACGGTGGAGAAGGCGGATGAAGATGAGTCCGGCCAGTATGTGATTGCGGTGGCGGTGGAGGAGACACTGTCTATGGACAGTATGGGCAGTCCCGACGTGGACCTGGACCCGGAGGAGCCGGAAGGTGACACTTCTGCCGGAGAGGAGGAGCGCGCGCCTTCTGCTGCCCGGATCCTCTATTTCTCAACTCCCTGCCTCTTCAGCTCCGCCGCGCTCTCCACGCTGATTCAGCAGCAGACGGCCCTGCCGGAGGGCAATACCGCTCTTTTTTCAAAGGCGATGGCATATCTCACGGAGCAGAAGACTGCGGTGTCGGTAGAAGCAAAATCGCTGGGAGTTCCCCAGACATTGATCAGCGGAAGAGCCCAGATCCTGCTTGGGACCGGGGTGATGATCGCTCTCCCTGCCGCGGTTCTTGTCCTTGGCTTTTATATCTTCCGCCGGAGGCGCCGCAGGTGACGGCTACAGACAGGGAGTATGGAGCGCTTCGTGTGACCGCCGTGCGGTACAGGCGCAGCTTTTTTACATGGGAGAAAAGACGTGAGGACGAAACGACAGAGAGAGTGGATTATCGCCGGAGCAGTGCTTCTTGCGGCTCTGGCCGCAGTGCTTGTCTTCGTGAGGCAGCAGTCAAAGGCATATGAGGAAGCAGAGGCCCGTAAGGACACGCTGCTCCCGCTGACTGCGGATCAGATTATTGCGATTGAGTACACAAACCCGGACGGGGTGGCGTCTTTGGTCAGGGATGAAGGGAAGTGGTATGACACTTCTGACAGAAGCGCCGAGATGGACCAGACGGAGGCCGGGGAGCTCGTGGCCTCGATGACCGGCGTGCGGCTCTACCAGACGATGAGCGGCGTCACGGACCTTGCCCAATACGGCCTTGAGGTCCCGCGCATCACGATACGGATCACAGATAAAGAGGGGACTGTCACGGTGATTGAAATTGGGGATGAGAACGAGACCACGAGTACTGTGTACTGCTGTCTCAATCATGATCCCGGGACGGTGTACGCTGTATCGGGGGGGATTCTCGCGAAGGTGGGGCAGTCGGAATAATACAGAAACTGAAGCGGGGACGGTTCTTTTTGCGGCAAAAAGAATCGTCCCCGCTTTCTTGCTTCTATCATTCCGATTGCTTTGCAATCTCCCTGGCCACAAAGGCCCCGCTGGCGGAGGCGTGGGAGAGTGAGTGGGTCACGCCGCTGCCGTCGCCGATGATGTAAAGCCCTTTGTGGCAGGATTCCAGGTGCTCGTCCACCTTGACCTGCATATTGTAGAATTTGACCTCGACGCCGTAGAGGAGCGTGTCGTCATTGGCCGTGCCCGGCGCGATCTTATCCAATGCATAGATCATCTCTATGATGCCGTCCAGGATCCGCTTGGGCAGGACGAGGGAGATGTCCCCGGGCTCCGCCTGGAGCGTGGGGATTACAAAGTTTTCTGCGATGCGCTTATTGGTGCTGCGCCTGCCGCGCACCAGGTCTCCGAAGCGCTGCACGAGTACGCCCCCGCCCAGCATATTGGAGAGGCGGGCGATGCTCTCGCCGTAGCCGTTGCTGTCCTTGAAGGGCTCCGAGAAATGCTTCGACACGAGGAGGGCAAAGTTGGTGTTGTCTGTCTGCTTTGCGGGGTCCTCGAAGCTGTGGCCGTTCACAGTGACGATGCCGTTCGTATTTTCGTTGACCACAATGCCGCGGGGATTCATGCAGAAGGTCCGCACCAGGTCCTCAAACTTCTCTGTGCGGTAGACGATCTTGCTCTCATAGAGCTCGTCCGTCAGGTGGGAGAAGAGCTCCGCCGGGAGCTCCACCCGGACACCGAGATCTACCCGGTTTGATTCGGTCGGGATATCGAGCTCAGTGCACACCTGCTCCATCCATTTGCTGCCGCTCCTGCCCACGGAGATGATGCAGGATCTGCAGGTGTGGGAGTCGGAGGCGGCAAAAATCTGAAATCCCTCGTCTGTCTTCTTGAGATGCAGTACAGGCGTCTCGAAGAAGAAGCTCACCTTGTCCTTCAGCTCCTCGTAGAGATTTCCCAGAACGATGTAGTTGATATCCGTCCCGAGATGCCTTACGGATGCGTCCAGGAGCTTCAGCTTGTGCTGCATGCAGAGCTTCTTCAGGTCCGAGCCTGCGGTAGAGTAGAGCTTCGTCCCCTCCCCTCCGTGGGAGAGATTGATCCGGTCCACATATTCCATGAGGGAGATGGCTTCCCGCTGCCCGATGTATTCGTACAGCGTGCCGCCGAAATCATTGGTGATGTTGTATTTTCCGTCAGAAAATGCACCGGCTCCGCCAAACCCACTCATAATGGAGCAGGTCTGGCAGTGAATACAGCTCTTGATCTTCTCCCCGTCGATGGGGCATTGCCGCTTTGCCAGCTCCCGGCCCGCCTCAAACACCGCGATCTTAAGGGAAGGCGCTTTCTGCAGAAGTTCATAGGTTGCAAAGATTCCGCCGGGACCGGCTCCGATAATGATTACGTCGTAATGCATGAATACCCTTCTTTTCTTTTTTTAAAAATAGATGTCAGACGCTGCATTGCGCAGCTCGTTTTGAGATAGTGCCGTTTCATGAACCGCCCTGACTGCGGCTGCTGCTTCCCGCACGGCCCGCCCCGGCAGATCATGAACAAGTACCATTGTATCAATTAAGCGGCTGTCTGTCACCCACATGATTCCTGAGGGCGTCCTCGACGTAGTACCAGATATAGCCGCCGTCCGTCCGCCGCTTTCCCCGGCAGACTGTGGAGATGTGCGTGATGTGGTATTTCTTCTCTGCCTCGCGGATGCTGTCGTAGAGGTGGAGCGGCTGTCCGTCCTTGGTGCATTGCAGGATTTTTCGTTTCATCGTTTGGATACCTCCTTTATTGTGCGATTGGATTCTGTAATAAAGCATAATGCTCAGACAGAATGGCGTCTACGATAATGTTTTCCGAAAATTGTAAATTCTTACGAAGTTGCGGGCTGGGAGGCGGCAAAAATGCTGCAGTGGGGACGGTTCTTTTTGCAGCATAAAATGCTGCAAAAAGAACCGTCCCCACTGCAGCATTATTACCCGCCTCCGG
>CADCQE010000069.1 GCA_902803505.1 uncultured Lachnospiraceae bacterium
CAAGAAGAAGGGCATTGTCATGAGGGATATGGCGATTCAGTCTCTGGACAGGAAGGTCCATAAGCCGATAGACGAAGATGCGGAGACGTCGGAAATCCCGATCGAATAGACGGCCCCGCTGCGGCATCCGGAGAGCGCAAGTGCTCGCACAGCTCATGGTTTCATGATATAATGAACGAGAAGTGTCAGTCATCCATATAGTATTCGGGGCAGGAGAGGGCTCTCCGTTATCCGGAACAAATCAGGAGGAGGAGCTATGCATACAGAAAGGAATACCAGGAGTTCCCGGAGCAGGCAGGGCATCCGCAGGAGCTCGAAGAAACTGATATCTGTCGCAATGGCATTGGTTCTTGCTGCTGTGTATTTACCGTTGGCGCCGTGCACCGCATTTGCCGGAGACGGGGATAACCGCTATGCGGAAGAGAGCGTGGCATATCTGGTCGGCGAGGATGGTACGGAGACCCCGATCAGCGAGGAGGAGCTCAAGGAGCTCCGGGAGAATTCACTGCCCGACTACCCGGAAGAGATCGAAGTCGTGGTGAATGAACAGGACAGCGAAGAAGCCTTGGAACTCGACGGGGCATATGAGGATTTTGAAAATGGAAGCGGCCCGGACTTTGCAGCGGACGCATCAGGAGGAAGCGGAGATGCCGGGACCGGTGAAGAAGGCGAAGTGGAGACCGGTGAGGAAGTCGAGGACGGCGAAGAGCTCGAGGACTTTGAAGAGGCATTCGAAGATGGGGACGGGCTCGATCCGGCCGGGGAAGGAATCGACGGCGAAGAGACCTTCCTCCCTGACGGGGAGCCTGCGGCAGATGGGAACGCGGATACGGAACAGACGCCGGAGGACACCAGCGATTGGGGCGGCGGCAATGCAGAGCACATTGATATGCCTGCGCTTCGGGGGAAGTACGGGAAGAAATCCGGAAACAACCTGAATTATGCGACGAGGCACGCTCTGCCATCTACGGATTATAACGTGAACATCACACAGAGCGGGAACAAGGTCTCCGTAGTGGGAACGATTAAGCCCGCCTATCGCTTCACCGCATTGTACGTGGACCTGACAGCTGTGTATTCCCTGTCAAGTACGTCAGTGAATCTGACGGTCAACATGTCTGCATTTTCGACGGGCTACCACACAGTTGTCCTGCTTGTCTCGAGTGCAGACGGCTCGAACACGCCGATCGATCTTATTGGTCGGACCTACCTTGTCAGCAACAATATCGTTGCCCAGCCGGGATACAAGGGACGTTTTGAAGTGTATGCCAAGTACTTCAATTTCTATCCCTACAACATGCTGCTCCAGAACCAGGAGGGCGACCTCTATCTGGAATACAAGACGCCGAAAGCGAAGAAATGGTCCCGCACCGGCTATATGCGCGCCAATATGATCAAGCTCTATGTTGATCAGGTTTACCGGATCAGCGGGCTTAAGGCGAAGAAGACATACAAGACCAGGCTGCGCTATGGCACTTATGTCACCTATCCCACGGGGGTCGGCGGCGATGGCCAGAGCCACTTCTTTGGCGGGCCTGCACTGAAATCGACCACGATTAAGACCGGCTCCGCTTCCGGTCCCAAGGTCCGCTCTGCGACAGCCAGGGCTGTCAATGTCCGCTACCATCAGGTGGTCCACCGCGGAGTATATACCGGCGTCTACTTGTACACGGAAAAATTCTACACCTGCAAGATCCAGGTGACGGTGAACTTGAAGAAGAAGCCGGGAACCAAGGGGATCTTCCTCAACGGCAAATGGATGAAAGGGAACAGGACCAGCTACACCAAGACCTTCTCCCCCTATCCCAACTATTACGTCAATCATCCAGCGCGGGGAGGGTATAAATATTCCGTCACTGTCTGCTCCGGCCAGAACAAGAGCTGGGGCGGGTATTCGCCAAACTGGTCGAAGAATGTCAGGATGTCATAATGCTGCAGCAGCGAAGCGGGCAGTGGCCGTGGACAGCAGGAACAAAAAGAATGCTTGAGACGGAGGAAAATGAATAAGGATCATAGAAATGTTTATGGCAGAGATGTGATAAGCACTCTATCAAGCACTTACCAACAGCTATACGTGCCCCCCGGAAGAGAGGGAGAAAAGCAATACGACGAAATTGTAAAATGCGGGCGGGATGCCGCAAGCAGGGACCTGTCCCATTTTCATACACACGAGAAGGACAGCCTTGTGTATGAGGTGACTCCTGCGGGCAGCGTCGGTGTTGTCACATTATTCGAAAGAGAAGACTTCGTTACCTTTCTAAGGATTATGGCGAACCGCTGTACCATGGCAGAGATCCCGGATACGCAGGGAGCCGCTCTTCTTGACGGCGTGATAAACTGGGATAAGATACGTGCCCATAAAAAGAAATACATAAGCGAAGAAATTGAGAAGGGCAGCTCCTTCCCTGACTGGGATTCAGAATTTGTAAGGTTCACTTCGGACAAGGAGAATTACAAGGATGCGCTCATCGTGCTGTCTGTCGGCCCGTACAGCGGGGTCAGTGCGGAAAGCATGAACCGCCTGCTCCTGCGGTCCGGCCAGGGAGATGAAAAAAGCCGGACTGTCTCCGAAGAGGAATGGCTGTCTCTGTCGGATACGATAAGGCGGTATCACGAATGTACGCATTTTATCTGCCGCAGGAAGTTCGCGGATCAGAAGGATGCCGTATGGGATGAGCTGGTGGCGGATGCCGCAGGCATATCTGCCGCGTTTCACCGATTTGATCCCAGGATGGAGGAGCTGTTCCTGGGCATAGAGAACGGCAGGTACACAGGAGGACGCCTCGAGAATTATGTGAGTGATCCTCAGCTTGATAAAATGGCTGCGAGGATCACATCTGTGCTCGGAAGCTTTGAAAGCCTGATCGCAGACAACCCGGGAGCGGGACCTTATGAGACAGCCGTCATGCTTGAAGAGAATCAAAGCAGGATGTGGAGCTGGTGAGGAGTAACAGCTATGGAACCTGTTCTGTTAAATCATGAAATTCAGATCTCCGGATTGGAGCGTTTTCGCCTGATGACGGAAGAAGAGACGGCCGGTCTGCGTCTCGGCCATCAAGGGGAAGTCATCTGTATAAAGGCAGAGGAGCTTCACATGGTTCTTTCCCTCGGGTGGAAGAAGGAGGGAGGCATGTTCTCCCGGCTGCTGAGCGGAAATGATCCTGTTGCGGGCATGGAAAAGTGTTACCGAGAGGCGTTCAAACCATTTGGTTTTGCAATGGGTGCTTACCTTGAGCGAACGATCGCGGGAGAGAGCGCCAGAGGACTGCGCTACACTTACACTGCGCAGGGAATCGAGATGACCGGCGAGTCTTATGCGCTGAAGAAGAATAAGACATTGTATTATCTGCATTGCTATTACAGGACTTCCTTTCGAGAGGAGTGCGTAAAGACCTGGAACGGTATCCTTGATACGGCCGGTTAAAATAGCATGCAGAGCTTCCCGCCCATCCTTCACACACGGCACGGCAGATAGAAATATGGATGACGGGAATTAGAGGGAACATTAATCAAGGGGGAGTATGACGCTTTGAATCAAAATGTAAATGTAAATGTAAAAAATGGCTGGGGCGTGGTAGGCATCGTCGCCAAAATAGCTATCGCTGTGCTGATTACCTGGATCCTGCTGAAACTGAACAAAATATTTTTCAGGAGACTGCAGAAAAAGTACAACGGACTGTATCTGCTGTTTTTTAAACGCCTGATCGATGTGGTGATCATTGTCAGCTGCGGAATTATTACGATTTCTTCCTATATCGGTCTGGAATCCATCTGGCAGACCATTCTGGGCGGAACGGCCATTACTACTGCGGTGCTGACTTTCGCGGCGCAGGATACCATTAAAGATGTACTGGGAGGACTGATGATCAGTCTGAACAAACCATTTGAGGTCGGGAACCGGATTGAGCTGGAAGACGGAACCGTTGGGATCGTGGAGGATATGACTCCGCGCCATGTTGTACTGGTGGGCATCGATACGCTCCGCCATATTGTGCCGAACAGCAAGCTGAATACCATGCGGGTCATCAACTACAGTTATCATCGGGAGGACCGATCTATGACCTTCCGCTTCCCGGTGGGCTATGACAGCGATATGGCGCTTGTGAAGAAAGTGATTGCGAAGGAGATCGAAGATTGTCCTTATACGCACCCGAAAAGGCGGGAGGAAGACGGAACGGAGGTATATGCTCCGGTGCTGTTTCTGGAATTCAAAGACAGCGCTCTGCTCATGGGTGTGACAGCTTACTATGACAGCAGCAATCCGACGGAATGCGTAAAGGATGAAATCAATACCCGCGTGCGGGAGGCGCTGATCGCCAATGGCATTGAGATCCCTTACACGCATATTACTGTGCATGAAGTAAACAGCTGATAATTTCGTTAACGGCTATAAAAAAGAGAACACAAACGTTTGTCCATCAGGGAAGCAGGCTATAGGTCTTTTCCGGGAATGGAGTA
>CADCQE010000070.1 GCA_902803505.1 uncultured Lachnospiraceae bacterium
CTTCTTTTGCAGTAGGATCCGCTGTCAGTATAGCAGGAATCATGCATTCAGACAAGAAAAGGTTTTCATTTTTGAAATATTTGCTCCCAGTTTGAGTACAAATATTTCAAATCTGAACGCATTACCTGCCGCATATTGATAAAATCAGATCATCAGAAAGAAACAACGGGCACGGAACAGGTAAGAAGGAGGAAAATGATATGAAATGCAGTTTGGTAGCAGATATTATGTTTGTAGCTCCCGGCGAGCACGGGCCGGTCTGGCCGGACGAAAAGGGCCTGTGTGAGGCGATGGATCTTGCAAAATCCAATGGACTCAAGGCGATCGAAATCTTCGATTTTGAGGGGAGAAATCTGGAACTCCTGGCAGCAGAAGCCAAGAAAAGAGATATGGAAATCATTTCTTTCTGCCAGAAAAACGGGAAATTCTGGGGCGATCCGGCACATCTGGATGAATTCGCCCAGGGATTCCGTGACAGCGTGGAAGCGGCCAAAACGCTTGGCGCGTCAAATCTCGTTGTCAGCGACGACTTTTATCCTACTGAACTGCCCCGCGAGGAAGTTCATGCAGCTATGGTCGAGGGATTGAAACGTATTGCGCCGCTTGCGGAGCAGGAAGGACTGACCGTCATTGCGGAGCCGCTGAGTGGGAAGTACTTCAGGGACGCAAAGGAACCCTTTGATATCATCCGGGAAGTAAACAGCCCTAATGTCAAACTGCTTTATGACATCTTCCACTTCCAGCAGATCGCGGGCAACATCACAAAAACACTCCGCGAGAACATCGACCTGATCGGGCATATCCACGGAGCCGGGGTACCTGACAGGGGAGATATGACAGAAGGCGAGCTTGATTACAGCTATATCCTTGAACAGCTCTCCAAGACAGGTTATGACAAATACTTTGGCCTTGAATTCTTCACTTTTGAAAACAGAAATGAAAAGGTCTGGAAATCAGCAAACCTTGTATGCCGCAATCAGGAATTAAGGCAGCAGCTCGCAGAATACTTTGCAAAACACAGAAACAGCTGATCATGAAAGATCACTCAGAACGTCTATCTGTTCATTTTAAAACTGATAACAATACTCCCGGGAGCAGCCCGGCAAAAGAAAAGGAGAAAAATCATGAAGACATTAAACATCGGCGTTGTCGGAATCGGTGTCATCGCAACTACGAAACACATTCCCAACCTTCTGAAGAGGGAAGACGTAAAAGTCACCATGCTGTGTGACCTTGATACTGCAAAAGCTGAGAAGGCAAAAGAAGAACTCGGTCTCTCAGACGCAGTCGTATGTGCGGATTTTAAAGAGCTCTGCACAAACCCTGATATCGACGTAGTCCATGTCTGCACAGCCAACCCTTCTCACTATGAGATCACCATGCTGGCTCTGAACAACGGAAAACATGTGTACTGCGAAAAACCCATGGCTCTGACCTATAAAGATGCCAAAGAGATGGTAGATACCGCCAAAGCGAAGGGCCTTAAGCTCACCAGCGGAACCCAGTGGAGATACAATCCTGCTCCGATGCGTATGAAAGAGATGGTCGAAAACGGCGAGTTTGGTGACATCTACTATGTGAAGTCCTCTCAGCTGCGTCCCAGAAGACTTCCGGCCTACGGCGTATATACCAGCAAGGCCGGCAACGGCGGCGGCGTCCTTCTGGATGGAGGCCCTCATTCCATCGACCTGCCAATGTGGCTGACCAACAACTATGATGTAGCCAGTGTGTATGGTGTCACCTTTTATAAGATGAAGAACTTCCCGGAAGGAAATGACCTTGGACCGTGGGATCCGCAAAACTTTGATGTGGAAGACACTGCTTTTGCCATGATCACAATGAAGAACGGCATGGTGATCTACATGGAGACCGCATGGGCAACCAACCTGCAGCAGTCCGCCATTGGTGTAGTTGCAGAGATCGGAGGCAACAAAGCCGGAGCGGATATGGTCGGTCCGGGATTCGAGAATCATGTTCGTACCACAAAGATTGTGGATGGCAAGCTGACCACTACAACCGAAAAGATCGAGGAGCCTGTAAATATGAATGAATACGATCTTTTCCACTGGATCGATGCGATCCAGACAGGCGGAGATCCGCTCATTCTTCCGGAGCAGCAGGCAGTGGTCGTCCGTGTGATCGAAGCGATCTACGAATCTGCGAGAACAGGGAAAGTTGTGAATTTTGACTGAGTTGGTTCTGCCGACAAAGAATCTTGCACCCTGTCCCTGCGGCCGTGAGCTTTATGGGATAGGATCCACATAAACGGCAGGCAGATATTTCCTGCGCTGCTCATCGATTACCTGCCGGATCCATTCAGGATCCGGCAGGCTTTCTGCGGCATCCGCCATCACGGATTCATCCGCGTACAGGTCAAATTCTTCCTGTTTCTCTTCCATAAGCGTATTCACTGCTTCGTCCACCGTCCCTTCACACAGCAGATGGAACACGAGGGTATTTTCCGTCTGTCCCATCCTATGCACTCTGGCAATGGCCTGAGCGGTGAGCGAGGGTTTGATCTGTGGCTCGCAGAAGATCACAACAGATGCAGCCTGAAGATTCAGGCCTGTACCGCCGGCCTGGATCTGGCATACCAGAACCGATCCGGCCGGAGCTGCGGCAAACCCGTCTATGATCCTTTGGCGCTCCGCCACTGTATCGCTGCCGGTAAGCGTCCCGACACAGGCACCCTGCAGCAGGTCCTGAACCTTTTTGACCGTTTCCCTGAAATACGAAAAGAGAATGGCTTTCCTCCCTTCTCTCTGGACGTCGCCGTACAGCTCCAGGAGACGCGACGCTTTGGCAGAAGAGAAGAGATCGTCCTGCAAAAACGAAACCCTGCGCATGCCCATAAAATTCCTGCACTGCAGCTGACTTTGGTAGGCAGCCTGGTCTTCCGGGGTCATGACACACCACTCCTGTTCCTCTGTGATTGGCGGGAGCTCCAACAGAACCTGATCCCTGCGGCGCCGCAGGTATACAGGCGCCAGCATTTCCCGAAATTCCGGCAGATGGCGGAGTTGGGCTTTCTGCCGGATTCCTTCCTCCAGATCCGGACGCACAAAGCGGATCAGCTCACACATCTCCTCTACATGGTTTTCCAGCGGGGTTCCTGTCATAAGAAGGATTCTCTCCGCTTCATCCTCCAGGCTCCGGACTCTCTGTGTTCGCTTTGCCTGCGGGTTTTTGATGTAGTGCGCCTCGTCCACAACAAGCAAAGCCAGTTTGATGCTGTTGTCAGCAAATCCGGCAACCTTTTCCATGCTTTCGAAATTAGTGACCGCGGCGCCGCCGCGGTCTTTCCAGGCTGCAAGGGCCGTGTCCGTGGACGGGCCGTGCAGGAGGAAGGCCTCCATGCTGCTGAACCGGTGGATCTCCCGGATCCAGTTGATCAGGACGGAAGTCGGGCATACGACAAGAAAATGGCTGTCGGGCTCTTTCCGGCATAGGTGGGTCATGGCGGCTATGGCCTGTATCGTTTTCCCAAGGCCCATCTCGTCCCCGAGGAGGACTCTTTTCTGGTGGAGGACGTACCTGGCGCCAAATTCCTGATAAGACCGGAGATTTCCCTTAAATCCGGACAGATCCAGTTCCTCCCCATTGATCTCCGATGCCAGCTGCAGAGGAATGCTTTCGTACACATTGGCAGCTGTCTTCTCCGGGCCGGCAGCCTTTTCAAACCAGGCATAATAGGAAGCGCTGTTCCTCCGGAAATCCGCAAGCGCCTGCTCCTCGCTCATGCCGGCGGCCTGCTGATAGATCGCGATGAAACGGCGTGTGCGATGATACTGGGGGCTGTCACAGAAAGCAATCATTTCACCCACTGCCCGGATGGATTCCTCTTTCTTCTTTCTGCTGGAAAAAAACCACCGGAGCCCTCCCCGGATCGTCACAGAGTCAGTCAGCTGCAGGATCCGGGCATGCAGGTCTCCAGAGACCTCCAGGGCCTCCCGCACGGCTGGCTCTGCATTCAGGAACCTGGCGGTTTTTGTCACCAGATCCCTGTCTGGCGCATCCGGCTCATCCGGCCGGAGACGGATCCCCTCTCGTCCTGCGATCGTCTGCCGGAATTCTTCCACGAAAAAGCGGATGGCAGCCAGCTGCTTCGCGCCTATCCCGGAAACCGCAAGAATCTCTTCGTCCGAAGCGGAATAAAGATCCTTCAGGTTCCGGTATCCTGCGTCCAGAAGCAGGCTGGTCCTGACAGGCGTGCTGGAATTCTCCAGCTCTTCCACGGGAATGTCCGCAAGGGCGCAGACCGCCTGGGAGAGGAGCTTTTCCCGGCAGGCTGCCTCTGCATCCTCCTTAAGGCGGAGCACTCCCTCAGTCATCTCCAGAAAAGAACCGTCCAATTCCCTTAGCATTCCGATCATCTGGTTTATCCCGGTAAAATCCGGTTTGTTCGCCTTCATTCCCATCCTGTCCACCTTGCCCTTCGCCTTCATTCACAGACTGATTATACGGTTTTCGACAGAATGATTTCAACCGCTCTTCTTCAGGGAGACAGCAGAACGTGCGGCAGCCGGGAACTATGATTCCATAAGGCTCATTACCGTTGTGCCATCTCCGCTCTTATGTTACTATAAAAAAAGTGGGTACACTATGACATTTACACTCTTGGTTTTACTATAGCCGTTAACGAAATGATCTGCTGCGCATAAAGCTTTCGCTTTTCCCTGTATGCAGTTAATCTAAGCAAATGCCTTCGGCAGTTCCTAAGGTTCGCAGGAATAAAAATCCATAGCAGATGGCAAAGGTGTGTTACTAATGATGAGAAAAACTATCTTTCACATTCTGATACTGCTGTGCATGATTCTCTTTCCGGCAGTTCATGTCCCTGCTGATGCAGAGAAATCTGAGAAACCTGTATATCATCCGGATGCATCGTGTACGATATTGATCTACATGTGCGGCTCTAACCTTGAATCAGGGCACGGTCTTGCCGGGCAGAACATTGAAGAGCTTCTGGAGGCGGACGTTCCGGAGTCTACAAATATCATTATCCAGACTGGCGGTGCAAGGCGATGGTGGAGTGATCAACACATTGCCAATGATAAACTTCAGAGATATTCTGTCCATAATAAACAGCTTGTGCTCGAAGAGGAGATGCCGAACGCAAGTATGGGGGACGGCCATGTTTTTGAGGATTTCCTGAAGTGGGGGGTCAGAAACTATCCGGCTGACCGGAATCTTCTTGTGCTATGGGATCATGGCGGCAGCTCTGCGAACGGTGTCTGCTATGATGAGAATTACGGATTTGACTATCTTACCAGGACGGAATTGAAAGAGGCAATGGAAGGGGCAATGCTGCCGCAGAAATTCGATGTCATTGTCTTTGACACCTGCTATATGGGGAGTCTTGGAACAGCGGCACTGGTCAAGGATTACGCGCATTATATGACTGCATCCCAGAAAGTTGTTCCCGGCGCGGGAATGGACTACAAGACGCTGGCCGAATCCTTTGCGAAATATGACGATGAGACTCTGGGCCGGATCCTGTGTGATTCCTTTTTTGAGAAATGCCGGAAAGCAGGGCAGGAGATGACGGTGCAGCTCACCTTCTATGATCTGGCAAAGACAGATGCCCTGATCCATGTGCTGAACTTGGCATGTGCCTCTGCCAGGCGTCTGAATGCGATCAATGGGCTGACTTTTGAGATTTTCAGCTCTGCTATGAGGGCTCATATCGCCGATTTTTCGGATGAGGTAAATGCCATAGATCTGCGGAGTTTTGTAGATAATATGTATCGCCTGGACCTGATTCACATCGCGGATCTGATTCGGAAGCGGGAGGATTCGCTGATTTCCTATCAGGTTTGCGGCAGGGCTGCGGACTGTAACGGAATTTCGATCTATTACCCTCTTGCGTATGATGATAAACAGCTGGAAGAGTATCTGCAGACCGGTCCCGTCAGGAATTACTGCCGCCTGCTCGATGACATATACTCCAATCTGCCGGAAGAAACAATTTCTTATGAGAATCCGGGCTGTATCGCGGAGGATGGCAGCTTTGAGGCGAAGCTCTCTGAGCAAAGCAAGTCGTATCTGCGCAGCGTGATCGGCAGGGTCTGGCGGGAAAGTGAGAGCTTTCCCGGACAATACGAACTGCTCACAGACGGAGAGGTGGAGACCTATGACACGGATCTGGGGAGGTTGTTTGCGCATCTCACTTTGAACAGCACTTTTGACGGACACGTGGCAGCGCTCGACGGTCATCCGCTTCTTCTGGGTGTGACGTCCAGACTCATGATGATCACCTATTCTGCGCCGATCCGTGTAAACGGTGAGGATACCTTCTATACCTTCGTCTGTGTGAAGAGGAGGGGAAAGCAGAAGAAACTATTATCCTTTCTTGGGAACGGCCTTGACGAGAATGGATTGGTGTCCCGGGAGATCAGGAGACTGAAAGAGGGCGACCTTGTCTCCACATATTCTGCTTATAATGAGAACGGTGAGAAATTAGTGGAAGGAGAAGAGTTCACAATCGGAGAAGACAGAGGAAAGCTGGAACTCATTCCTCTTCCGGAGGGCAGATACCGATATCAGTTTATTGCTACAGATATAGTCGGGAATTCAGTCGGGTCTGACTATTGCATATTTGAAATTACTGAGGAAGACGGCATAAGAAATGCACAGATGAAGGAGGTTGCAGCCAATGAAGAAACACAGATCAAGTAACGCAGCAAAGAAAGCAATTAGTTTTGTACTATCCGCAGCATTGCTTATGGGCAGTCTCACCAGTACTGCTTTTGCGGGGGTTCGTGTGAATGGCACAGCGGTCGCAGAAGCCCGGGGGACAGAAAGTACAGGGTATGAGAGCGCACCGGTGCTTACCTGCAAGACCCCGCTTGTAGGGGTGGAGAACGACGGAAGGAGCGTGAATCTGGAGCTGTGGCTGACACTGCCTGAGGAGCAGATTAAGTCAAGAATTCACAGGAAGGATGTTATGCTCGGCGGCGCTTTCAAGGAAATGATCGTGAGCAGTCTTAAGCATGACAGGAAAACCATCATTATGGATCTTGTCGGTGTGCCGGATCTTACCAGGGAGAACTGGAATGTCCCGCTCAGAGGAACATTGGAGCTTCCGGGACGGCTGTTTGGTTCCGACGAAGCAGTGATGACCAGCGTGGAAGTACAAGAGATACCTGGAACATACGAAGAACCCGCGCCCAGATTTCAAACATATATTGATACCCTGTTTGACAGCGGTGATATGACCAATATCCACATAATCCTTTTTCCTGCCTCCGGATCCTTTGCCGAGGATTTCGATGAAGATTGCGTCAGCTTTGGCTATGATCTGAAAGGGGGCGTGATCAGCGGTTTTGAAGCCGATGAGAACGGCAACTATGAACTCACGGTTTCTGTTCCGAAGAAGGAAAGAGAAGACGGCTCTTTTTACGGCAGCGTCATCCTCTCCGAGAACAGTATGGCAGATTCCACAGGAGAACTGTATCCATACAGGCTGGGTTCCTTTGGAGAGTATTCGGAGATGGCGACCGGCAAGGATATGACACAAAATGACATCAAGCAGATGAAAGAAATTGTCGGCGGCTTCGGGAATACGACAGCCGGAACGATCGGGGCACTGCTCTCCGCCGGAGGATCCGCTTTTAGTGCAGCATATACCGTACTCGGATTTGCAGGTGTTGCTCCCTCGGACACTTCCCGCCACAAGGCTATCATGGAAAAACTGGAGAAGATCCAGGACACGCTCAATGAAGTTCGCCAGGAGACCCGGTATATGTCTGGTGTTCTGAAGAAACACACCCAGATGCTTAATGGGCTCGGGCTCACAATCAATGAGATGTATGTGGGCGATGTCGATGGAAAGCTTGAGCAGATGATCACCATCATGGATCAGATCGACAAGGCACTTAATAGCCCGATGAAAAAAAGAAAGATTGAGGCAGCGATAGAGAAGGTTGTGGATGCCTACAAGGAGGCGTATGGTGAGGTCGGCCGCAGCTTTGAGGAAGCGGACGTCGAATTTGATGACCTGTCCGAGTACTACGAGATTGAAGCTGAATTTGACGCTGAAGAAGGAGCTTTTCCCGAGGAAGCAATTGCCGGAGAAGCGGACATCTATGATGACGCAGAGTTCTCCTTTGATGATGCGGAAGGCTCCTATGAAGGAGAAGCCGTTTTTGAGGCATTCGATGATGCAGCTTTTGACGATTTCTATGACGGCGATTTTGGCGATGTCGAAAATGCGGAAGAAATGGAAGAAGCTGTGGAAGTGGAGGAAGAGGACGGAGCGATGGAAGTGGAAGGAGACGAAGCGCTTGCCGGTGAAGAACTTCTCTCCGATGCGGAAGAGCCATTCCTGGCTGAAGATCTTATGTATGCCCTTGATGAAAATGAAGTGCCTCTTGCTGCCATTTTAGAGACAGTCGGACTTCCGACAGAAGTTGAGTCGGTACTCGTCAGCGATGAGACCCTATTGACAGCCAGCCAGGATGAGAACGGAGAATGGATTGTGAGCCGGCTTGCTCCCTTTGAGTCCGAGGAATGGATCCGAGTCACAATTAACGGCTCCGAGTATGAGATTACGGTATCAGATGTTGTTATCATAAGCGACGAGATGCTTCCGGAGGAAGAAGAACTGTCGGAACTGCCTTTTGAGCAGTCTCAGATTGTTGACAATATAGAAGTTACAGTCAGGGCGGAAGCAGGTGTGTTCCCTGCGGATGCGGTTCTTTCCGTTGAGAAGGTCTCAGGTGCCCTGGAAGAAAAAGCGAATGAAGCAGTGGAGATGGCGAGAGAGGAAGAAGCAACAGCCGCTGTTTCTTACACCTTTGACATCAAGGTACTGGATTCTTTCGGAAATGAAGTCCAGCCGTCTGACGGTGCTCCCGTAGAAGTGGGATTTGCCCTTGCAGAGGCGGGTAACCCCGATCTTTCAGCCAACGTCTATCATATGATCGAAGAGGAAGGCAGTGAGGAACTGTTTGCAGAGAAACTGGACAGCGAGGTGGATGAGCAGGAAGAGTCTGTCACTGTAGAATCAGAGTCCTTCTCTCTCTACACGGTTGAGTTTACCGAGGAACTGGAAGAGACGATTGAGGATTTTGATATAAAACTGACTGAGGAGGAGATCTCGGATTTCCTGGATGATGTCTGTATAGAAATCGGAAAAATAGAGACGTCTGGAGGGAATACGTTTTCCTCACTGATTAGCCAGCTCAACCTGCTGTATCCGGATGTCTACTCGAGATTTAAGCAGAATAACGGCGCGAATCCGATTAATGTCTACTGCACTATACACAGCATAACAGATAATTTTGCCACTACCTCCCTTGAGGCAAAGGAGATATACGCGGAGGAATGGAAATATCAGCTGATCCGTGCGGTCACCTTGCTGCAGGCTCTTGACAGCCCGAGTGTGCATCAGGACCAGATAGAGACTCTGAATGAACTCTTTGATCGCAAAAATGATCCTGAGAATAAAGGGTGGCCTGATGTAAGGGCAGGAGCCATAGATGGCTATGGCAATCCGTACTGCTATCTGGTTGGGGACTATGTGCGGCTTGCCAATAGGGATGAGATCTGGGATTTATGGGCACCCTTGAGAAAGCATGATTCGAAGAATTATAGGGTGTTCATAGATGATAATTCAAAGGAACACATCTCTGCAGATGAGTTTGTCCATAGAATGAACGGGAGAAGCCTTCAAGAAGAACTGGAGCTGGCAGGAATTGTCAATCTGAAGGACGTCAGGAACCAGTACTTCGAGAGCTCAGGGGGCATTTACAGTGGTGACCGATATCCTATTATGGGATTGGCTTTTGAATTTGACAGATGGGGAATGAAATACGGCGACAGAACATTTAGGAAGGAAGATGAAGTGCCCGGTCTTGCCAGATATCGGAATGAGGGTCCGTCCACTTATTCCAAATACTGGTTTTTCGAGGATAAAGATTACATCATTGTCTCTCCTGAGTTTATTCTTTGGGATATGAACAAGACGAACTATACCGGTAACGAAGACAGGTGCTATTGTCCTGGCGGCTCGGTCAACGTGCATTATGTCACCGAAGGAAGCGCCGGAGCGAAACACTCGTATCACGAATTTTACATTCCGCTGACATATCTGGTCAGGGTCGGTGTGAAAGGCGTTTCAAAATAAGGACACAAGATAAGATGAAATGTGTTTACAGGGCGGCTCATTAAGAGCCGCTCTTTCCTTATTAAGGGTCTGTTCACTTCATGGATCTCTGAGAACAAAAAGTATCAGGGATAATCATTACAAAGACACTGTTTTTATAGGAAACATTACCCGAGAACGGAGTATAGAAAAGCTATAATAAGAATGTATGGGCCTGAGTTCTTGTTCAGATGAAAAAACCGGAATGATTTCCTGATTCTTTCAATACTTGTTATCCAGTAAACGATCTGATCAATCGAAGAATCGGGTTCATTACCAGAAAGTTACGCCGTCCACGACATATTGTATGTAGACATCGACGTTATATATCTCCTCTGAGTAAGCCAATTCCTCATTTACGAGGAAATCATAATCCCCATAAAGAGAATAAATCTCTTTCTCTTCGTCGGTCAGTTCGGAAAAAACTATGCCGGGGTATCTCCAGATAAGATCGCAAGAGGGCTGTTTCAGCATCCAGTCCCGTATGATCTGCTCGTCGTTCGCTTCCACAGCCTTGGCTCGTACCTGCCGGAATTCGTCGGTATCGGTCATTTTTCTCAGATGCGCTGTGTAATTATAGGGAAGATGATAATTCCCTATGTCGCGCACGACGTGTTCGGCCTTTGTATAATAGAAGTTGTCTACCTTGCGGCAATAGAACGTGTAGGTGATCCGCAAAAATCCCAAAGCGAACACAAGGATGCAGACGATGAGCATGATGTTCAGCTTTATTCCCAGCCCGATCCGCTGTGCCTTCCGCTCCGTCTTCATTGCGTCTCCTCTCTGAATCTATCCGGATTTACCTTATAAATTCTCATTATACCATCACTGGAAATCTTATGCAATTTACGGGAGGCTGCCCGATTTGTCCATCCGTTACGATTCATTGCAGATTGACCGTGAATCGTAACGCATTATTTTCCATATGGGTTTGGAAAATCAGGAAGGGAATGATATAATAGAGTATCTGATTCGTTTCACGTACTGCTTAGCGAAACTGGAGATCCTATGAAGTGCGGCGATTATCGTGCAGAGGAGTGAGGAACATGAAGGAACAAACATCTGCTACCAACAATACAGGCAAACTCCAGCCCTATCTTTCACCCTTAGCGGTTTGGGCTTTATCGGTTGGCTCCGCCATTGGGTGGGGCTCTCTTGTTGTCACCAGCAGATCCTATCTCTCCCAGGCGGGTCCAATGGGCTCCATCCTTGGTCTGCTGATCGGATTTGTCATGATGCTGATGGTGTCCAGCCATTATCATTTTCTGGCGAACCGTTATCCGGGCA
>CADCQE010000071.1 GCA_902803505.1 uncultured Lachnospiraceae bacterium
CCCCTTAGAGACGATGAGGTTGATAGGGCAGAGGTGGAAGTGCAGTAATGTATGGAGCTGACTGCTACTAATCGGGTGAGGTCTTGACCAAGGATTATAGTTTGCCATAACGTATATGCGGTTTTGAAGGTGTGTCAGAAGGGATAAAGATCTTTTCTGATCTTTATCCCTGTTTTTTTATCATGAAAGAGGTACGACATGAACATTTCCTCAGTAATTGCAAGTGAGCTGAACATCAAAGAGTGGCAGGTAGACGCCGTCATTAAGCTTCTTGACGAGGGGAACACGATTCCCTTCATCGCCCGCTACCGCAAAGAGCAGCACGGCACCCTCGACGATGAGCAGCTCAGAAATCTCTATGAGCGTTTGAATTATCTCCGCGGCCTGGAGGAGCGCAAAGAGGCTGTCCTCAAATCCATCGAGGAACAGGGCAAGCTGACGGAAGAGCTCAGAGCCCAGATCCTTGAGGCCATGACGCTTGTTGAAGTCGAGGATCTGTACCGTCCGTACAAACAGAAGCGCCGCACCCGCGCGTCCATCGCGAAGGAGCGGGGCCTGGAGCCCTTTGCATTAGAGATCCTGAAGCAGCGAGCCGAGCAGCCTCTTGAGATCCTCGCGGAGCAGTATATCAATCCCGAGAAAGAAGTCCCGACTGCGGCGGATGCCATCGCCGGTGCTTCCGATATCATTGCGGAGAAGATCTCTGACGAACCGGATTTCCGCTCCTGGATCCGCAACCGCACCCGCGGCTACGGCCTTGTCTCTGCGCAGAAGAAGGAAGAGGATGAGAAGGGAACCTACGACAACTACGATGGCTTCCAGAGCAAGATTGAGAAGCTAAGCGGCTATCGCGTCCTTGCACTGAACCGCGGCGAGAAAGAGAAGAAGCTCACTGTACACATGGAGGCCCCGGAAGAGGATATTCTCCGCTCTCTTGGCCGCCGCATCATTTTCAATCAGAATCCCTATACGACACCGGTGCTGACGGCGGCGATTGAAGACAGCTACCACCGCCTCATCCAGCCCTCGATTGAAAATGAACTCCGCGCCGAGCTCACTGAGACCGCGGAAGACGGAGCTATTGACGTGTTCAAGAAGCATCTGGCACAGTATCTGATGCAGCCGCCGATTACCGGAGCTACCGTGCTCGGATGGGACCCGGCATTTCGAACCGGGTGCAAGCTGGCTGTCGTGGATCCGACCGGGAAGGTGCTCGACACGGCGGTCATTTACCCGACCCAGCCCACGAATGAGACGAAAAAGGCGGAAGCCCGCCGCATCCTGAAGCAGCTGATTGAGAAATACCACATCACGCTTATTTCTGTCGGAAACGGCACCGCATCGAGGGAATCGGAGCAGTTCATTACGGAGTTCCTCCGCACGATTCCGGAGAAAGTGCAGTATGTGATTACAAATGAGGCCGGCGCGTCGGTTTATTCTGCGAGCAAGCTTGCCGCGGAGGAGTTCCCGAACTTTGATGTGGGGCAGCGCAGTGCCGCCTCCATCGCCCGCCGCCTGCAGGATCCGCTGTCCGAACTGGTCAAGATTGATCCGAAGTCGATCGGTGTCGGCCAGTATCAGCACGACTGTGATCAGAAGAAACTGGGCGAGAAGCTGGAGGGCGTGGTAGAGACCTGTGTCAATCAGGTCGGCGTCGATCTGAATACAGCGTCCTATTCGCTGCTGGAGTATGTCTCCGGCATTACGAAAAAGACGGCCCGGTCCATTGTTGAGTGGAGAAATGAAAACGGCAGGTTTACGGACAGAAGGCAGCTGATGAAGGTAGCCGGCCTGGGGCCGAAAGCGTTCCAGCAGTGCGCAGGCTTCCTCAGGATCCGCGGCGGAAAGAATCCGCTGGATATGACCGGCGTACATCCGGAATCTTACGAGGCAGCAGGAAAACTGCTTGAGAAACTAGGCTACACTCCGGAAGACGTAGAGAACGGCAGGATCAGCGGCCTGAGCGCTCAGATGAAAGACCGCAGGAAAGCGGAAGAGACAGCCAGTGAACTGGGAACCGGTACAGAGACCCTGATCGATATCGCGGCTGAACTGGAGAAGCCGGGACGTGATCCGAGAAGCGA
>CADCQE010000072.1 GCA_902803505.1 uncultured Lachnospiraceae bacterium
ATCGGACCAGATCTCATCGCTGATCACTGTGACGTCGTATTTCTTGAAAATGCGGTAAGCCTTCTCCAGCTCCTCCTTCTCCCATACGCGTCCGCTGGGGTTGTGGGGGGAGCAGACAATGGCGGCGTGGATGTCCTTCTCCGCGATGCTCTTCTCCATGTCTTCGTAATCCATACGCCAGACGTTTTGCTCGTCCAGGTACAGAGGACTCTTGACGAGGTGATAGCCGTTGTTTGCAAGAAGCCCAAGAAATCCGACGTAAGCGGGGGCGTGGACCAGAACGCTGCCTCCGCGCGGGCAGACCGCTGCGAGGGCGCTGGCAACGCCTCCGAGAACTCCATTTTCATACCCGATACATTCAGGAGTCAGGCCGGGCACTCCGTTGCGCTTCTCCTGCCACGCAATGATGGAGCGGTAGTATTCGTCAGAGGGATTAAAGTATCCGAAAGCCGGGTGACGGACCCTCGAGATCATCGCCTCTGTCACTGCGGGACAGGTCGGGAAATTCATATCCGCAACCCACATGGGGATCGCGTCAAAGCCATCCTCCGGCGCTTTCGGCGCCCAGGAGATCTTGCCGATGCCATCGACCGCTATCGCATCTTTTCCCCGTCTGTCCATAATCGTTGTAAAATCGTATGTCATGAAGAACCTCCAATTTGCTTCCAAAGAAGCGGATTTTCTCATCTTTTCATGAGCATAACACGAACAGAGCGTTTTCACCATGAGGAATCTGCGGACTTGCTCAGAAGCAAAATTGAGCAGGCATTCAGATAGAAAACATGGACCCTTTCACCGCATAGCGTATATACTACACAGAACAGATAATGATTCTGCTGCTTTCTTTCCTGCAGAGCAGCAACAAAAAAGGAGAAATGAATCATGGCAGAGAACAGAGAAAAACTCACTGATGAATCTCTTGAGAACGTAGTAGGCGGAGTGAAGAGAATCGTTGATAACCCGGACGATGAATATGCGAATGTGAGATCCGGAGCCGGTCTCGATACAGAAGTTCTGTATCAGGTCTACAACGGCGTTTCGGTGTACACTACCGGCAATGTGATCTATCGAGACGGCTATGACTGGTATGAGATCTATGCAGAGGGCGACGCCGGGTACGGCTGGATCGCCGGCAGCCTGATCGGTTATTGATCCCTACTGCAGCATTTTACTCAGATACCAGCTCACGATCAGATCCACGACACGGTCATAGGAGGCCGTGCCGTCTTTTTGTCCGTGGCGTTTCAGGTAAGAATCGTTGAAGGACTGGGCTTTGCGGGAGACGGGAGATCTGTATGCTTCCCAGAACGCAGTATTTGCATCCAGGTCTTTTATCACATCTTCGTCGAGGGATTGATGCAGCTCAAGCCATGCGCCGTAGTCCCTCTTGTACAATTCATTTCCGCAGTAGACCCAGCCGCTGAGGGCTCCGCTGTAGGCGATGTCTGAATCCTTCGCGGGAAAGCAGGCGAGGAAGGCCGCGAAATTCGCTTCATTTTCCTGCATGATCCCCTTCTCGTGGCTGAGCTCATGGCTCATGGTGAAGGGGAGATTGTAAGGCGTCATGCTGCGGTTGTAATTCGCCTCGCAGGTGTAGGCGGAATAGATGCCCGCCATGTTGGTGCGGGACATGAGCTCTGAGAGCAGGATCCCCTTGGGGCGGCTGTAGAAGCCGCCAAGGAGCGGGCAGCTCCTGCCGAGCTCCTGCATTGAGCGGACAGTCCGCTCGGGCAGGCTTTCAGAGACCTGCATGATGCCGTCGGCATTTCTCTCTACGGAAGAGGAGAGTGCGTTGCATCGCTTCACCAGGGCTTCGCAGACGACTGTCAGGTCCTCCGTGGAATAGGCGCCGCTTCCGAATCCGTATTTTGCAGAAAATGCTTCGCAGTAGAAGTAGACGTCTTCCCCCGCTTCGTAGAGGAGAAAGATCAGGGAGGCAAGCAGCAGCATCCGGCGGATTCCTTTGAAAAATGCCGCGGCGAGGGAGCCGGAGCGGGTGCACGCCGCTTTGACGAGGAGAATCAGCCAGCTAAGGACAGCGAGAAGAATCCCGTAAATCAGGAGCTCCACGAGGGAGAGCGGCAGCAGGTCCGACACCCTGCCGAGGACATTCGTCATGAGCGGATTGGCCCAGGAGGCAAAGGCATCAGAGAAACCGGAAAGATACCGCGCTGAAAGACGCAGGAACAGGGCCGCACCCAGGAAGAGGGCGGAGAGGACAACTGCCGGGATCATTTTTCTTCGCCGAATTCTTCTTCGTCCTCCAGCTGCAGGATCTTTCCGATTCCCATGCCAAGGCGGCTGAACACATTTCCGTGCTTCTTCGAATCGCCCTTCTTCGAATCGCCCTTCTTCGAATCGCTCTTCTTTGATTCCCTGGCGGCCTTACTTCTCACCTTTGCTTCTGCGCCCGCTTCTTCCTGGTCTGTGTCCTTGTCTTTTCTCTGTGTGTCCTGTCCGGAGGACGGGACGTTCGGGAGCGAAGCGGCCTCCCGCAGGGCTTCTTCCCTGCGCCGCTTCTCCAGCAGGGCTTTCTTCCTCCGCTTCTTCTGAAGCAGCTCATTCCTTCTTTGCCGCTCTTCTTCTGACAGCTCCTCCTTTCGGCCGGAGGGCAGCGCGGGAGCACCGGGCTCCGGAATCCGCATGTCGAGGAAGCCGGGGATCGCACTGGTCCCGACCTCGGGAATGATCACCTGCTTCTTCTCACCGTGCTCGTCCAGAATCGTGTAAGTGGGCTGGCCCTTAGCCCGCTCGCGGACAAAGTATTCTTCGCCCTCACGCCGGTTCTTTTTCTCTCTTGTCGTGTTCAGGGACTGGCTCACATCATATCCCCGCTCGCTGAGCCTTGGATTGGTGTACTCATAGCGGAGCGGTGTGAGGCGGATCAGGAACATCGTGATCGGGAGCTCCTTCAGCCTCTCTTCCGTGATATGCTTCGCCGTCATGGCGACCTGGTATTCAGGGCTTCCCACCTCGACGGCCTCGGCTTCGCCAAGAAGCTGCAGGGATGCCGTCTCCTTCAGACCGCTCATCGGGTCGAAGATCGCGGCGCTCACCCTTCCATTTTCAATAATGCCGCGGAATTTATTGCCGCCCTCTGTGGCGATATAGAACACGTCGTCGATAAAGGTATATTCCAAAGGAGTGCAGCGGATATACCGGTCTGCCGCCGTGGCTAGCGCCAGCGTCTCGTGCTGCTCTACAAAATTCCTGATCTCTTCCAGGAGCTCCTTTTCATCCATGGCGGCGGCAGGGACGCGCATCATCCTTCCGATCTCGTAGCCGGTGCGCGTCGTCTGTGAATCCGAGGCAATGAAGTAGCTGGCGAAGCCCTCAAGACCCACCTCGCGCTCCATGTCGACCACGTATTTGGTGTAGCCGAGATCGGAGTAGCCGATGCCGACGGCCGCGAGGCGCTTGTCCTTGAGCTTGGCCTGGTGCTTCTGCAGGTAAGCCTTCGTCTTACCCGCGGTGACAGAGGAGCCAAAGAAGCTGAAGACAAAGCAGACGCCCAGATACAGGCTGAGGTCCTCCGGGGCCTCGTCGATCTCCGCCGTTTTGGCATTTCCCACGACATAGCAGAGGCGCTCCGCCGTCCGCTCCGCAGAGCTCATCTTCCCATCATACAGTATCAGTGTTCTTCCCATGGCTTGTCCTTCTCCCGAAATGAATCCAGTCTTGGGTATCCCTGTTCAATCTTCTCATAAAATGCGGGTAAATGCAAAAACTGCCCCGCCGCAGCATCCTTACAGCAGCATAACCCCTTTTTTGGCACATGCCGCCCGCATCTCGTCAGGCCAGATGGAGGCCTGCACTTCACCGATATGCACGCGCCCCAGAAGCAGCATGCAAAGTCTCGACTGTCCGATGCCGCCGCCGATGGTCAGGGGCAGCTCGTCCTTGAGAATGGCCTGGTGATACGGGAAAGCGGAGCGGTATTCGCAGTTCGCGGCGCTCAGCTGCTTCTTCATGGATTCCGCATCGACGCGGATGCCCATGCTGGAGATCTCGAGGGCGCAGCCAAGGGGCTCGAACCAGAAGAGGATGTCGCCGTTGAGGCTCCAGTCGTCATAGTCCGGTGCGCGGCCGTCGTGGGGCTTGCCGTCTGCCAGAGGCCAGCCGATGTCTTCGATGAAGACAGCGCCGTGCTCCCTGGCGATCAGGTTCTCCCGCTCCTTGCGCGGCTTGTCCGGCCATCTCTCCGCCAGCTCCTCGCTGGTAATGAAGCAGATTTCTTCGGGCAGGCGGTAGACGGCTTCCGGATAGCGGTACCAGACCTCGTGCTCTGTGTGCTTGATGATCCGGAAGATACTCTGGACCATTTCTTTAAGAAAATCCTTGTTGCGATTCTCCCTGGTGATGACCATTTCCCAGTCCCACTGGTCCACATAGCAGGAGTGGAGGTTGTCGAGATCCTCGTCCCGGCGGATCGCGTTCATATTCGTATAGAGCCCTTCTCCCGGCTGGAAGCCGTAGAGGCCGAGGGCATGGCGCTTCCATTTTGCGAGAGACTGCACGACTTCAAAGGTCTCACCCGGGACAGCCTTGATGTCAAAGGCCACAGGCCGCTCGACTCCGTTCAGATTGTCGTTGAGGCCGGTGGCCTGAGAGACGAAGAGAGGAGCGGAAATGCGCTCGAGGCCCATCTCTCTGCCGAACTCTTTCTGAAACAGGTCACGGATGAATTTGATCGCGTCCTGTGTCTGGCGGACGGTCATGTGAGAGTCGTATTGTTCCGGTAGATAGAGCTGCATAAAAAGTACCTCGTTTTTCTTTCAAAATGATGTCTGATTGATAGTGGCGGTGACACAGATTTCTTGTCATTTTGAAATCTATTCCTTATAATACTACTGAGCAGTCTTCTCTTGCAAGAAAGACAGGCGATAGGACGGATCTCAGTGTTGGGATTCCGGAAATTCTTTGAATGATACTTGGAGAAAATGGATGGGTACGGTTAAGACGATTCTTAGAGAAGTAAAGGAGTATAAGCGGGTGTCGCTTCTTACCCCTTTTTTTACGATTCTGGAAGTGGTGGTAGAGACAATGATACCTCTGCTCATGGCCTCGATTATCGACGAGGGTGTGAGCAAGGGGAATATGTCCGTGATTGTGCACACGGGAACATGGATGCTGCTGCTCGCGCTGGCGGGCCTCATTACGGGTGTGGCGGGCGGCATCTTCGGAGCGAAATCTGCGATGGGCCTCGGCAAAAATCTCCGGAAGAAGATGTATGCCAACATCCAGACCTTCTCTTTCGCGAACATCGACAAATTCTCGCCCTCGGGGCTGGTGACCCGCCTGACGACAGACGTGACGAATATCCAGAACGCCTACCAGATGCTTCTGAGGATGTTCGTGCGGGCGCCATTTTCCATGATCACCGCAATGGTGATGGCTTTCATTATCAATGCGCGTATTGCAAGGATCTATCTCTTCGCCGTACTGGGACTGGCAGTGTTCATCGCCTTCCTGATGACGATTACCACCAAGACCTTCCAGCGGGTCTTTAAGAAGTATGATGCCCTCAATGAATCAGTTGAGGAAAATGTCAGCGCCATCCGCGTGGTCAAGGCTTTCGTCCGCGAAGACTATGAAATGAGCAAGTTCGAGAAGGCGGCGGGAACGATCTATAAGCTTTTTGTGAAAGCGGAGTCCAATATCGCTTTTCTTATGCCGGTCATGATGGGCGTGGTCTATGCGGTCATCCTGCTGATCTCCTGGACCGGCGCCAACATGATTGTGAATTCTGAGCTCACGACCGGCGAGCTCATGAGTCTCCTGTCGTACTGTATGTATATCCTGATGTCCCTCATGCTGATGGGATTCTTCTTCGTAATGGTGACCATAAGCTCTGCTTCCGCACAGAGAATCGCGGAAGTCATCAACGAAGAGAGCACGCTGAAGAACCCGCCCGATCCGGTGTATGAGATTCCGGACGGAAGCATTGATTTTGAGGATGTGGATTTCTCCTACTCCTCAGACAGCAAGGAACCCGTGCTCAAGGATATTGATCTCCACATCCGCTCCGGCGAGACCATCGGTATTATCGGCGGGACGGGCAGCTCGAAGTCGACGCTCATCAACCTGATCTCGAGGCTCTATGACGCGACGACGGGAACCGTGAAGGTCGGCGGACGGGACGTGCGGGAGTACGACCTGGAGGCTCTCCGGAACCAGGTGGCGGTCGTGCTGCAGCAGAACGTACTCTTCTCCGGCACCATCCTTGAGAACCTCCGCTGGGGCAAGAAGGATGCCACGGAGGAGGAGTGCAGGGCCGTGTGCAAGATGGCCTGTGCCGATGAGTTCGTCGAGTCCTTCCCTGAGAAATACAATACGATGATTACCCAGGGCGGAACCAATGTCTCGGGAGGCCAGAAGCAGAGACTCTGCATCGCGAGGGCCCTGCTGAAGGATCCGAAGATCCTGATTCTCGATGACTCTACTTCCGCTGTCGACACGGCCACTGATGCCAGGATCCGGAAGGCAATGGCAGAAGCGAAGCCGGGGATGACCAAGATCATCATCACGCAGAGAATCGTCTCCATTGAGCACGCGGACCGCGTCATCGTCATGGATAACGGCCGCATCAGCGGCTTCGATACACCGGAGAATCTGCTGAAGAACAACGAGATCTACCGCGAGGTCCACGAGACGCAGATGGAGGGCGGCGGCGACTTCGATATCGAGGATGCCCGCAAGGAGGAAGAGGCCGGGGCCGGCTTTCTCAATACGGAGAAAGGAGGTGCGAACTGATGGCGAAGAAGAAAGAGAATAAGGAGATCGTCCTGGACGCGAATGACAAGCAGGCAATGGCCGGGACCAGGAACAACGGCGGGCGAGGCGGCCCGCGGGGCGTGAAGATCAAGGTCGAAGGCGGCGGTGCCATCTTCAAACGGCTGATGAAGTATGTCTTCAAGAAATACGCCATCCAGATGGTTCTTGTGGTGATCATGATCTTTATCAGCGTCATCGCCAACGTGCGGGGCACGCTTTTCATCAAGACGCTGATCGACGGCTATATCACTCCCATGGTGAAGGACGGGAGCAGGGATTTCGGGCCGCTGCTTGGGGCCATCGGGCAGATGGCTCTGGTCTATGGAATCGGTATTCTGGCGAGCTTTGTGCAGAACAAGATTATGATCTATGTGTCCCAGGGGACGCTCAGGAGCATCCGCGTGGATCTCTTTGACCACATGGAGTCGCTCCCGATCCGCTATTTCGATCAGAACACCCACGGCGACATCATGTCCATTTATACAAATGATACGGATACGCTCCGCCAGATGATCAGCATGGCGCTGCCGCAGTTCGTCAATTCGGTGCTCACGATCACGTCGACGGTCATCAGCATGCTGCTGCTCAGCATCCCGCTGTCCCTGATCACCTTCGGGATGGCTCTTCTCATGCTCTTTGCCACGGGGCAGCTGGCGAAGCTCTCCGGAAAGAATTTCGTGGCACAGCAGGCGAACCTTGGCGCGATCAATGGATATATCGAGGAAATGATGCAGGGCCAGAAGGTGGTGAAGGTGTTCTGTCACGAGGAAGAGTCGATGGAGCGCTTCGATGCCCTCAACGACAGGCTCTTTGACAGTGCTTACAAGGCAAATGCCTTTGCTTCCATCCTGATGCCCGTAAACGCTCAGATCGGAAATGTCAGCTACGTGATCTGCGCGATTGTGGGCGGTATCCTGGCCCTCAACGGGATCGGCGGACTGACCATCGGGGCCCTGGCCTCCTTCCTCACATTTAACAAGAGCTTCAACATGCCGATCAACCAGGTGAGCCAGCAGCTGAATTCTGTCGTGATGGCCCTGGCCGGGGCGGGACGCATCTTCAAGCTGCTCGACGAGGAGCCGGAGACGGACGATGGCTATGTCACTCTGGTCAATGCGCGGATTACGGAAGACGGCACGGTCACGGAGGCGGAGGAGCACACGGGACAATGGGCCTGGAAGCATTTTCACAAGCAGTCGGACCAATCGACCACTTATGTTCCTCTGAAGGGTGAGATCGTCATGGACGGCGTGGATTTTGGCTATGACGACGATAAGATGGTCCTCCATGACATCAAGCTCTATGCGCATCCCGGCCAGAAGATCGCATTCGTCGGATCGACGGGCGCAGGCAAGACGACAATCACGAACCTGATCAATCGCTTCTATGATATTCAGGACGGCAAGATCCGCTACGACGGGATCAATGTCAACAAGATCAGGAAAGCGGATCTGCGCCATTCGCTCGGGATGGTGCTGCAGGAGACGCATCTCTTTACGGATACAGTGATGGAGAATATCCGCTTCGGCAAGCTTGATGCCACGGATGAGGAGGTCTATGCCGCTGCGAAGCTGGCAAATGCCGATAAGTTCATCAACCGCCTGCCCGAGGGGTACAATACGATGCTCGTAAATGACGGTGCGAATCTCTCCCAGGGCCAGCGGCAGCTGCTGGCCATCGCCAGGGCAGCCATCGCAGATCCTCCGGTGCTGATTCTCGACGAAGCGACGTCTTCGATCGACTCCCGTACTGAGAAGCAGGTGCAGGACGGCATGGACGCTCTGATGAAGGGCAGGACGACCTTTGTCATCGCGCACAGGCTTTCTACAGTCCGCAACTCGGATTGTATTATGGTTCTGGAGCAGGGGCGCATCATTGAGCGCGGCACCCACGACGACCTGATGGCGGAGAAAGGGAAGTACTATCAGCTTTATACTGGTCTTGCGGTGAAT
>CADCQE010000073.1 GCA_902803505.1 uncultured Lachnospiraceae bacterium
GAGCAGATCGCTGAGAAGGAAGGGGTATCCAAGCGGACGATATACCGGTATGAATCCGCATACCATGGATCCGGGTTTGACGGCCTGCTTCCGATGAACAGGGAGAAGCGCAGGTCACAGAGACTTCCGGAAAACTGGGAGGAAATCGTTGGGGAGGCGATCCAGTTGCGGCGGGAGGTTCCGAAACGCAGTGTACGCCAGATCATAACCATTTTGGAAACAGAAGGATGGGCACCACCGGGTGCCATACGCTCTTCCACACTGCAGAGGTATCTTTATCAGGCAGGGCTTGGTGTCAAGCAAATGAAGCGGTATACAGAAAGCAGAAAAACGTCTTCCAGACGGTTTTGCCGGGCACACAGGCTGGAACTCCTGCAGGCGGATATCAAGTACGGGCCGGAAATCCGCACAAAAGAAGGGAAGCTGATCAAGACGTATCTGTCCTCCCTGATTGATGACCACTCACGCCTGATTGTGCAGGCCGAGTTTTATGATAACCAGCGAGCTGAGATTGTTGAGGATACCTTTCATAAAGCCGTATTGAAGGTCGGCACATGGGATGCCGCGTACGTCGATAATGGAAAACAATTCATCAGCGGGCAGCTCCACGAAAGCTGTGCGAAGCTTGGGATACGGATATTAAGGGCGAAGCCATATGCCTGTCAGTCAAAAGGAAAAATCGAAGTTTATCACAAATCGGTAGACCGTTTTATTGCCGAAGTGCGGGTGGCGCATGTCCACAGTGTTGCAGAACTGAATGAGAAATGGAAGGTATTCCTGGAACAGGATTACCAGAAAAAACCACATTCCGGGATAAAGGAATACTATGAATCGCTGGACGTGGAGGTTCCCCCGCAGGGGATTACACCCGAGCAGGAGTGGCACCGTGATGAGAGGAGGCAGAAGTTTCTGGATGTAAAAACGGTGTCAGATGCATTCACCCACCATGAAACCCGTATCGTGGATAAAGCCGGCTGCTTTGATTTTGGCGGAAGAAAATATGAGGCAACGGCAGCCCTGTCAGGCATGGAGATCGAGATCGCCTATGATCCCCTGAATACAGAGACCGTCACGGTCCGGTACGGGAAGATGGATGAAATAAAGGCCCATCCTGTCAGGATTAGTGCATTTGCAGACAAGAAGCCTGAGCGCCCGGTGGGGATGACGGACGCTTTGCCGGAGACATCAAGGTTCCTGGATGCGTTAGAGAAGAAATACCTCGAAGATCACAGGATCGCTGCCCGGGCATTGTCTTTCGGAGAATACGGAAAGGCCGGTGAGCAGTGATGTATGAGCATTTCTTTGAAATGGAGAATACCCCGTTTGTGAGGAACATTCCTGCAGACAGGCTTTATACATCCCCTGCCATTGAGGAGGCAATGGGGAGGCTCAGGTATACAGTGGACAATCAGCGGTTTTCCGTGGTACTGGCAGATCCGGGCGTAGGCAAGTCCACGCTTATAAGAATGTTTGTGTTGTCCCTGCCCAGGGATAAATACCTGCCGCTGTATCTGTCGGACTCAAAGCTTACACCGCGTTGGCTGTATGCAGGGCTGCTGGACCAGATGGGCGTCGAGGCAAAGATCAACCGTGGGGATTCCAAGAGGATCCTTCAGAAAGAAATAGAGAATGTACGCACGACGCAGGGCCGAAAAGCGGTCTGCATCCTGGACGAAGCACATCTCCTGGACAAGGAGACATTGGAAGAATTCCGGTTTCTCCTGAATTGCAATTTCGACTCAGAAAGTCCCATGGCATTGATTCTTGTGGGTCAGAAGGAATTGTGGGAACAGAAGCTGAGGTTAAAAGCCTATACAGCGATACGCCAGCGGATCTATATGAACATCGTTCTTGAGAAGCTGGAACTGTCCGAGGTACACGGCTACATACGGGCGCATCTGGACTATGCCGGGACAGTGCAGGAACTGTTTACCAGTGATGCGGAGGAGGAAATCTACAAGATATCCGGCGGTGTAGCGAGGGAGATAAACGCAGTGTGTGAAAAAAGCCTTCTCTATGCATACCAGCAGCAGAAGCGGCTGATTGACGGCCACATGGTCCGTTTTGTGGCGGATCATGAGATGCTTCCGTCTGATGAAGCCGTGGTTGTGTAAAGTATACACACGGGGTATGTAAAATGAAACAGAGAATCAATATCTCGTTATCCCCGGACACAGCCGACCGGCTGAAACAGTATGCATGGGAAAGGCATACCAATGTAAGCCAGGCTGTCACAGACTGGATCTGGTCGGCCAAAGTAAAAAACGAACAGATCCGCGGACAGCAGACAATAGACGGAATACTGTCTGAGAGAAAACGTAAAAGAAGGGCCGGCCAATAACGAGCCGGCTGGAACATCAGGAGGCGGGACTGGTTCCGCCGGCAAAAGATGAAATATCCCGCCGGAAAGAACTGACTGGCGTGATGAAGAAAAAGAAAAAAAGAAAAGCAGAGTTAAAGCAGGTACTGGAAAAATACAGAGGAAGCCTGGACTGGTTGGAGGAAGGTGAACTGCGTTCATGGGTTGAGGCAGGAAACAGTCCCTACACAAACCCGGAGGGGGTCATACATGAGGACGTGATCCAGTTTGACTTTATTGAGTGGCACAGGTCAGCCAGGTGGATCACAGAAGAAATGCACCTTTCGCAGCCGTCACACTTTGACTACATATGCTCCTGCGCAGAATCAGAGTATTCACCGCACAGCAAGAAAGAAGCTATAGAAATCCTGCGTCATCTGCAGCAACTCCTGGGGAATGAGGTAAGAGATTATGTGGGATTCCTGAGATCAGAGAACCTGATGGAAAGATATATGGAATACAAGTACTGTGAAGAGCTGCCATTTGCCTAAGGGTCATGAGAGTGTTCTTGTTTGATTGCTGAAGGGACACTCTCGATATTTTCATCTGGAATCAGAGAAGCGGTGACACAAAGATGGGTAATACCGTGACATGCTTAGAGAGCAGGTTTGTGGCATCTTATGGAGTTACTAACAATATTATTCACCGAACGAGTTGGTAGCGGCTTAAAGCCGCATAGATCCTTGACATTTTGACATTGGTTGGTTTCATC
>CADCQE010000074.1 GCA_902803505.1 uncultured Lachnospiraceae bacterium
AGCTTGCCGGAGGTCTTCTTGATCGCCTCCTCCTCGCAGGCCTCAATACACTTGCCGCATTTGTCACACTCAAACTCATCGATCATATGAATGAATTTCGCCTTGCCCTCGATGCAGTCCTTCGGACAGACGTCCATGCAGTCACAGCAGCCCGTGCATGCGGAAGGATCGATATAGATGTGTTCGAAAGAATTGCAGACGCCGGCCGGGCACACATTTTTCTTGATGTGGGAGTCGAATTCAGCCCCGAACTTGCTGAAAGCGGAGAGAGCGATCTCTGCGGATACCTGTCCCACTGTGCACAGGGTGTTGTAACCCATGGCCTCGCCTATCTCTTTTGTCAGGTCCGCATAGTTCGTCTTACCGCGGGCCTGTGTGATCTCCTTCTGCATATATTCGAGCTGGATCAGGCCTTCGCGGCAGAACACGCAGCGGCCGCAGCTGGCTGCCCTGTCTTTTAAGAGGAGCTTCGCCGTCTCAGCCACAATACAGTCCTTCTCACCGAGGGTCCGGATCACGGCATTCGTCGCGTCCTTCGCGGTGAGGCCTTCCGCCTCTTCTGGGGTGTAATAGCGGTAGCCAAGGTAATAAGCCTTTGCACCCTCAGGGGGAAGCAGTTCTGTGATCTTCGTATCCGGAGCAACCTTCTTCGGAGCTTCGCCCGGAAGGGCGACATAATGCCCCGGCGCATAGCTTCCGTCCACCAGGTCCGCCAGATCCTTCGCGGTGGCCAGATGGAGAAGCAGGTCTCCCTCGGACTCCCGCACATTGATGATGTCGTTGACGATCACCAGCTTGTATTCCTCCGCCTTCGGGCGGACCGCCTCGGTCAGCTCCTTCGCTCCCTCAGGGAGATACAGGAACTTCGCGGCTGCGCCCACCAGCATTCCGGCAACCGCGATGCCGGAGAACACAGCATCCGGGTCCTCCTTCAGAAGGTCCAGAAGCGCACCGTCCACATCCGCATTGTTGAGACCGGCATGCACATACACGTCGCCTTCCTTCGCGCAGGCGGCATAGATCTTGTCCGCAAGAGCTTCCGGACAGAGTCCGTATTCAGTGAGCTTCGCCGCTTTTATCTTTTCAAGGAGATCTGCATATCCGATCGCTTTCGCATTCTCAAATGTCTTTGTCATGCTTCCGCCTCCTTTGAATAATCTCCCCAGGTTCTCGGCGATGAGATGCACAGCCTCAGATCGCACTGCAGGCATCTCTCAGACTCGCACTTTGCCTTCTTCTCATCGAAGCCCTTGTCCATGGGGCCGCAGGTCTTCCAGTTGGCAACGCGCTCCGGACACGGAACCACGGTGGGTTCTGTTCTCGGGATATCGCCGAAGCCGTCAATGATGCCGATTTCAGGATTTTTCTCCTGCTCGGGGGCCAGGCTCTCGTCAATATTGCCGTCGCCGCCCAGATAGATATCAATGGCGGAGATCGCATCCCTCGCGCCAGCGATGCCCTTGATCACAGAGGTGGTTCCGGTCAGGGAATCGCCGCCGGCCCAGACGCCCTTCACCGAGGTCTCACCGTTCGGGCCCTTGCCGGCCACATAGTTGCCGTGTGTCAGTTCAAGGCCGAAAGCTTCCGGCTCCATCGGGATGGTCGGTCTCTGACCGGTAGCAAAGATCACCGTATCGGCGGGAAGCGTCTCCTCCGTGCCGTCCAGCACGTCGAACATCATGCGCCCATTCTCTTTGCGGAAATTGCCGACGCTCTTGATGACAACTCCGGTCACATGCTCATTCTCGCCGAGAATCTGCGGGAAGGTCTTGGAATTGTGAAGGACAACGCCCTCTTCCACGGCCCACGCTCTCTCCTCGTCAGTCGCTGTCATAGCGTCATACGCTTCAAGACATGCCATGTCAACGGACTTTGCGCCGAGGCGGAAGGCAGCACCCGCACAGTCGATGGCAACGTTGCCGCCGCCGAGGATGACCACCCGCTCACCCACGGAAGCCGTGCCGTTCTCAAATGCCCGGAGAAATTCGCTGTTGACCAGGACGCCTTCAAGAGAACTTCCCGGGATCGGAAGGCGTGCGCCCTGATGCGTACCCACTGCCACGTAGACGGCATCAAAGCCCTGCTCCAGAAGGGCCGGCGCATTCTCCACCTTGGTATTCGTCTTTACAGTGATATCGCCCGCCTCCAGGATATCCGCGATCTCATGATCAAGCACCTCTCTGGGGAGGCGGTAGCTCGGGATTCCGTAGCGGAGCTGACCGCCGAGCTTCTCGGATTCGTCAAATACAGTGACACTATGGCCCAGCTTAGCCCCGAAATAGGCGGCTGTCAGGCCGGAGGGACCGCCGCCGATGACCGCGATCTTCTTACCGGTAGCGGGCTTGTGGAACGCTTTCTTCTTCCACTCGCCGTCATCGTGCTCCGCCGCAAATCTCTTGAGGTTGCGGATGGAGACCGGCTCGTTGAGATACTGATGCTTGCACTCGGTCTCGCAGTTGTGTACGCAGATATAGCCCAGGCAGTGCGGGAAAGGAACCTTTTCCCGGACTGTAGCATTCGCCGCTGCGTAATCGCCCTGATTGATGAAGCGGATGTATCTCGGCACGTCGATATGGGCCGGACATCCCATGCGGCAGGGCACCACATAATCTTCCTTGCGGACTTCCGAATTGGCGAGCTTGTCGCGGATCGTACCAGTGGGACATACCTCGACGCAGGCTTCGCAGAAGCGGCAGTTGGCATCCTTAAGGAGCTTCTCCTGCAGAGCGCCCGTGAAGACCTCGAGGTCTCTCTTCTGGTACTGCAGCACCTTGACGCCCCGTACATCATTACAGACACGGACACAGCGGCCGCAGAGAACACAGCGGTTCATATCGTGCAGGATCAATGGATTCGCTTCATTTACGGAGAAGCCCTTGGCACGCATCTTGAGACGCCCCGTCTTCGGTCCGATGTACTGGATCAGCATCTGCAGCTCGCAGTTGCCGTATTTCGGACAAGTGGAGCAGTCTTCCGGATGGCCGGCGAGCAGCAGCTCAAGGGCGAGCATGCGGAGGCGCTTCACTTCATCAGTCTGCGTCTGGATGACGAGACCGTCCTTTGCCTGAAGCTTACAGGATGGAACCGGCTTGTCCTCTCCCTCGACCTCGACGATGCACATGCGGCAGGAGCCGAGAGGGTTCAGATCTTTATGATGGCACAGATGCGGGATATAGATTCCCGCATCCAGTGCGCATTCCAATACATTCTTTCCATCCGGCACTTCGAGTCTGATTCCGTCTATGGTTATGACAGCCATAATGCTTTCCCTCCAAAGTGTCTGGTGATATTGTTTATTCGTCCTCGTCTTCCTGTACGTACTCAGCGGCTTCCATGCCTGCGATACGGCCGGAGTTGACGGCCCAGCCCATGGAGTTGCCGGGGAGCAGGAACATATAGGAGTCTTCATAGAGGTTGCACGCATCCGCGCCCGCTGCGTAGAGGCCGGGGATCGGATAGAAATCGTCGCCGCAGCACTCACAGTTCTCATTGATGCGGATGCCGCCTACTGTGCCATAGCCGCCGGGGCGGATCGCGCCTGCGTAGAACGGGCCCTTTGACAGCGGACGCAGATATTTCTTCCTCTTGAAGAATTCCTCATCGTAGCCGTCGCAGTAATCGTTGTAATCATCCACGGTCTCAACCAGAGCGTCCACGTCAATGCCGCACTTCTCAGCGAGCTCCTCAATGGTATCTGCCTTGAAGAGGCCCTTGTTGCCGGTCTTCTCCGCCATCTCAACGCCCTCAAAGAAATCAGAGACGTCAGGATCCGTGCGGACCATGCTGATCTCATCCACGCCATTGCGGATGTAATCCTTTACGATCGTGGTGTCCACGATGCTGAAGAGCACGCGGTCCTTCTGACGGGAAGCCGCGTTGCTGAGGAAGGTCGTGTTCTGGATCTGCTCCTCGTCCATGACGCGCTTGCCGAACTTGTTGACTAAGAGATTCGGCTGCATGAGGACGTTCGGGACGCTCTGGGGAAGATCATCCATGCCCTCGAAGTTGGCGGCCTGCTCGATACGGACCTGCGTCTTTGCCGCACCTGCGTCCCAGGCCATCTTGATGCCGTCGCCGACGTTGCCCGGAATCGCAAAGTTGAACATGTCCTTGCCGAAGAGATAGCCGGTCTGTTCCTTGATGAACTCGGGGTTCGCTCCGCCGCCGCCGCAGCAGATGATGGCCGCCTTGCAGGCGATCTCAATCTCTTTGCCTTCCTTGTTGGTTGCAAGGACGCCGCAGACCTTTCCTTCGGCGTCCTTCAGGATCTTCTTCGCCGGTGTCTCAAGCATCACCTCGACACCCAGCTCCTGTGCCCTGGCATAAAGAGCCTTGTTCATGAAGGAAGCTGCGCGCGGGCCGATGCCCTGATCGGTCTTGACGATGTGCCATGTAGCTTCTGACTTAGTGAAATACTTGTAAGCGCCTTCGAATTCAACGCCCATGTCCTCCAGCCACTCGATGGTATCCGCGGACTGCTCGAAATATCTCTTGACGACACGTCCGTCTACCATATAGTGCGTGTACTCCATGAACATGTTAAGAGCCTTCTCCACCGTGATGTCAATCATCTGCCTCTGCTGGTACTTAGAGCCAATGGCCAGGGGGCCCATGCCCATGTTGGCGGCGCCGCCGACCGCTGAATTCTTCTCAATGAGAATGACGTCTGCGCCATCCTCTGCTGCCTGACAAGCTGCGGCGAGGCCGGACGGACCACCCGCAATGACTACAATCTGAGTTTCAAAATCTGCCATACGTTTCCCTCTTTCCCCGGCTCCGCCGGAATATGATTGCTTATCTTAAGTATACCCAATCCATTCGCTGTAAATCCAATCACGGGTTTACCTGTTTCTTTGTCCTGATCGGAATACCCGATCAGGCCCCCTGCCACTCAGGTCAAAATCTTCTCCTCATTTTGACCTGCAATGGTTTTGACACATCGTCTCTGCCTGTTCCCCCAGCGCAATGAGCACGATGAAAGGCCGCTCTGTGCTTCGATCTGCCCCCGCCTCTTCATTTACAAGGCATCAATACATCCCAATGCTCTGCCAGCTTGCCGTCCTCGATGCGGTAAATGTCCACCACACGGGCCTTTGTATTGCCCTCGGGATCAACATTCTTGAGATAAACACACATCATATCTCCCTCCTCGATCAGCATCTTAATCTGCAGACGGAAGGTCGGTTCCGTTTTAAATTTCTCACGAAACCCGTCCATGAGGCCCTGGCGCCCCTGGGAGACTCCGGGGTTGTGCTGGATATAATCTTCCCTGACATACTTTATCGCGGAATCGATGTCGTGGTCATTGAAAAATTCTTTGTAAAATGCCTGGATTAACTCTTTATTGCTCATCAGACTTTCCCTTCTTTTTCATCATTTATGGAAGGATCCGTTCATGCTGTGTACTCCCGCAGGGCGGAGCAGTTCACCGTCCTTGGGCGCCCTGTCCCGCTGCGGCCCTCCCTTTTTCACAGCAAAAGCGGCGGGGCTGCTGCCCCGCCTCCTAAGAAAGAATTACTTCATGAATTTCTCTGCGAAGTGACAGGCTACGGAGTGGCCCGGCTTGAGTTCTCTCAAAACCGGCTCCTCAGCCAGGCATTTGTCTGTCGCATAAGGACAGCGCGCTGCAAAGCGGCAGCAAGGTTTCGGGTCGATCGGACTTGTCAGCTCGCCTTTGAGCACCATCCTCTCGCGCTTCTCATGCACATTCGGAATCGGAATCGCGGAGAGCAGGGCCTGGGAGTATGGATGGATGGTATCCCGGAAGATCTCCTTCGCCTCGCACTTCTCGATCATCTGGCCAAGGTACATAACCGCAATGTCATCGGAGATGTGCTTCACCACCGACATGTCATGTGTAATGAACATGTAGGTCAGTCCCCTCTCCTTCTGAAGGTCCTGCAGCAGGTTCAGGATCTGTGCCTGAATGGAGACATCCAGTGCAGAGACCGGCTCATCGCAGACGATGAATTCCGGATTCAAGGACAAAGCGCGGGCAATACCGATTCTCTGCCTCCGGCCGCCGTCCAGCTCATGGGGATAGGCGCCTTCCAATCTCTTGGCAAGGCCGACGAACTCCATGATATCCCTTGCTTTCTTCTCCACTTCTGCTTTCGGCATCTTCTTGTTCTGCACCTTGATGGGTTCCTGTATCAGCTGGAAGACGCTCATACGGGGATCCAAAGACGCGTAGGGATCCTGAAAGATCATCTGGATATGGGAGCGGTAATTCTTCTTGAACTGCTTAATGTCCATGCTGGCGATGTCCGCGCCCTTATAGAGAACCTGGCCGGAAGTCGCACTGTGCAGTCTCATCAGTGTCTTGCCGAGTGTGGACTTGCCGCATCCCGACTCACCGACGATTCCGATGGTCTTTCCCTTCTCAATGTTAAACGTAACATTATCAACTGCATGCAGGGTTCCGCGGGGAGTGAAGAAATATTTTTTCAGATTTTTGACTTCCATCAACAGCTCAGCCATTATTCTTCTCCTCCCTTCTTCGCGTCTGCCGGCCACTCGGGTGTGTACTGAATGCATCTGGCCACATGGCCGAGGGACGCTTCCACTGCCCAGGGTTCAAATTCCTTGCACTTGTCGCACCTCTCCTGGCATCTCTCATAGAAGGAGCAGTAAGCCGGGAGGTTCGACGGATCCGGAACAAGACCGGGAATCACGTTCAGCCTCTCCACATCTTTGTCAAGGGACGGGATGGATTTGTACAGGGCCCTTGTATAAGGATGCTTCGGATTGTCAAAGACTTCTACCAGCGGTCCGTACTCCACAATCTGACCGGCGTACATGACTGCCACGTCGTCGCACATCTCGGCAACGACTCCGAGGTCGTGCGTGATCAGGATCATGGATGTGCCCTTGTCGTTCTGGAGCTTGCGCATCATGTCAAGAATCTGTGCCTGGATGGTCACGTCCAGCGCCGTCGTCGGCTCATCCGCAATCAGGAGATCCGGCTCGCAGGCAAGTGCGATAGCGATGACAATTCTCTGCTTCATGCCGCCGGAGAACTGGTGCGGATACTCCTTATAGCGCTCCGGAACAATGCCGACCATAGCCAGCATGTCCTGCGCCCTCTTTATGGCTTCCGCCTTGGAGCAGTGGTTGTGGAGCAGAACGACTTCAGCGATCTGCTCACCCACCGGCTTGACCGGGTTCAGCGCCGTCATCGGATCCTGGAAGATCATGCTGATCTTTTTCCCGCGGACAGAACGCATCTCTCTCTCGGACTTTTCAAGCAGGTTCTCCCCATCCAGCCAGATCGAGCCCTGAACTACATGCCCGACTTTAGAGGGAAGGAGCCCCATGATGCCGAGAGCTGTCGTCGTCTTGCCGGCACCCGTCTCCCCGACGAGGCCCAGCACCTTGCCTTTTTCCAGCTCAAGTTCAATGCCGTTTACGGCTTCTACTACTTCTTCGTCTGTCTCATAGTGGATCACGAGATCCTTGAGAGCAAGAATTTTATCTGAAGTATTCCTGGCTAATTCCTTATTACTCATGTCCCGCCTCCTTTATTTCAGTCTCGGGTCAAACGCGTCGCGGAGACCGTCGCCCATCAGGTTGAATGCGAAGCAGGTGATCATGATCATGAGGGCTGGGAACAGCATCATATACGGTGCCGTTGTCATGTAGGACTTGCCGTCATTTA
>CADCQE010000075.1 GCA_902803505.1 uncultured Lachnospiraceae bacterium
ACGGTTCTTCTTGCGACATTTTTCATATGTCGCAAGAAGAACCGTCCCCACTGCATCATTTTATGCCGCAAAAAGAACCGTCCCCACTGCATCATTCTGCCGCCAGCCAGGGATTATTCGGGTCCGGGTCTGTCGGATCCCACCCTCTCCTGTCGTCAGCGGGATCAATATGAAGCGGCTCCGGCTTGCCCATCGGCCCGGGCGTGACGGAATCGTCGTAGATCACGCAGGTAAAGCCCTGCGGGCAATTGTCATAGATCCACTTGACGTCCTCTACACAGAGCCGGATACATCCAAGTGAAGCCGGTGTGCCGAGCAGATTGTACTGCTCGTACTCCAGGTCTCCGGGATTCTGTGTAAAATACGGCACCGAGTGGAAGAGGATATGCCCGATAATGCGGGTGGCGTACTGCCCCCAGCAGTTGTCATAGAGATACTGCCAGCGGCTGCGCTCCAGTGTCTTATAGGTTCCGACCGGTGTTGCGGGCCCTGTGCTGCAGACAAATGCATTCACCGGCACACTGTATCTCCCGCTCTCATCCATCTGGTACACGGTCACCGTGTCCATAGGCCGGTTGACGGCCACGAGGTAAGGCTGTCCGTCCCGCCCCGCAAGGTCCCAGTAGACCCCGTATTTCCTGCCGTCGTACTCAATCACGTCGTCCGCCACAGTGACGATGCGCTCGCCCTCTGCGCTCTTGCCGGAAGCATCCGTAACCGTGTAGTGGATTACCGTCGCACCGGTCGTACTTGTGTCCACGGCACTCACGTCTGAACGCACCTGCAGGCTTGTGTCCAAGTCATCCGACGCGCTGATTCCTTCCATCACATCGAAGCTCTCGCCCACCTTGACAGCAGTGTTGACGACACCGCTCAACACCGGCGCTTCCTCGTCCACCACCTCGATGTGGAAGCTCACGTCCGCGCGGGCCTCATTTCCCGCGCCGTCGACTGCGACCACCGTCCTGGTGAAATCCCCGCCTTCTGAAAATGTCACTTCTGTCGACCCGTCTTCGAACGTACAGGTCACGCCGCTGCGGTCGGAAGAAGAAACAACAAGCTCTTCTACCTTCACTGTGTCGCCGCGCTTCTTCTCCAGCGGACTCTCTACGACCGTGAGCTCCGGGGCAGTGGTGTCAGAAACCTTGACATTGACCGGAAGGCTCTCCTCCCCGAAATGGGTCCGCAAGGTATAGGTCACCTTATAATCGCCGGGGGTCTCCGTATCCAGGCTCCCCAGATCAATCTTCACCATGTCCTGCGTGGCATGGGTGAGGGAAGTCACCATAGACCACTCGTCAAAAACTTCCCCTGCCTCCACCTCGGTCTCGGGGGCCCCAAGCACCAGGATTGGTTTATTGATCACGCCAAACCACAGATAACAGGCAGCTACCACAATCGCACCTGCCATAAGGACCATAACCGTGAGGAGGGCCTTGCTTGTCTTCTCCGCCGGCTCATCAGGCCGGACTTCTTTCTTATTCTTAGCCATTGAACTCCTTACTCAAACAATCTCCCGCAATCCCCCTCACGGATCACGGCTGTCTCACTCCGGAATGTGCGCCGGCCCTCCCCAATCAGCCCGCAGCATTCGTATTTATGATTCATTTACTCATACTCATTGTATTCGTAATTGTCATACTCGTAGTTATCATATTCATAGTTATCATATTCGTAGTCGTATTCATCATCATATTCATCGTCGTATTCGTCGTCATCGTCATCTTCATCTTCATCGTCCGAATTGCCGTCCTTGTACTCCTCATTTTCAAAAGAAGTGACGCGGTTCTCGCGGTCGTAAATGATGACCGGCGTACTGATATCGACATTGTCGTAGAGCTCTTCCATCGCGCGGAGCGGCGTATTGATGCAGCCGTGGCTCCCGTCATAGAGCCAGATGTCGTCGCCGTACTCGTCCCGCCAGGAAGCGTCATGGATCAGGATCCCGCTCTCCTGGATCACCAGGGCGAAGTCCGCATGAGACGAGCCATAGCTCCCCTTCATCGTGTGATCCGTCTTCTTGTCCAGCACCTGCACCACCATGGTCGGCGTAGCCCGCCTCGGCGTGGCCGTCCCTGAGACGATGGGGGTATCGAGAATGAGCTCCCCGTCCTTGTAGTACCACAGATGCTGCTGGTCGAGGCTGACTTCGATATATGTGGCCCCGAAGTCTGAACCGCCCTCATCCCTGGCAAGTGCGTAATGATCCCAGGCCAGCGCGATCAGCTGCGATGTGTTGCTCGCAAGAGCCGCTTCGATCAGCGCCGCGGACTCCTCTACATTCATGACGTAGCCGTAGTTGTCGTAGGCATTGCCTCCAACCTCCACCGTGTCTCCGCCCGTGGTCACAAAGCTGCGGGTCTTGCCCCTGGTGTTGTACTGATCCGCCAGCTGCTGCGTATACTCGTAAATGGCATCGCGGTCAAAGCTCACGATATTGTTATTGAAGCTCAGCCACGGAAGGAAGGTCGACTTGTCCAGCGTGACGTAAGTATTTCCCTCCATGCTCAGAGTGATCTCGGTGTTCTGGGCCTTATCGATCGTGGCATACTCCGCGGCCAGCGTCTCATTGTCCGCATAGATCGAAGCGGTCTTATAACAGCCGAGCTCCTCAAGATTGATGTCCGAAGCGCCTTCATTGATGGCCTTTCTCGCCGCATCGATCACCCTGCCCTCGTCCAGGCGGTTGCCGTCAATGGCCTCCACCAGCACATAGCCGTCTTCGTGCTTCTCAATGTGCGCGTCCACGGGATCCTGGATGTCCGGATTCGTCAGGCAGTTCAGAGACTTCACCTGCTCCACCAGCTTCCCGTCGTCGAAGGCGAACCCTTCCTGCGTCGTCAGCTTGGTCTCCTCAAAATAGGACATCGGCCATCTCCAATAGTTCTGGGACGCGATCATGTCTTCAAAGGTATTGGAAGTGGTGAAATGGTAATCGATGTCGTCGTAGCGGATGCTCTCCGTGTCCCCGCCCATCTCGTGGATGTTCAGGACCCGGCCCACGTATGTCTCGCGGAAGCGGGCCTTCGCCTCGTCCGCCGTCATCTCACTGTAATCAATGCCGTTCACGCTGGTATTGGGGAGAAATTTCCCCACCCACTGCTGGTACTGATAGGCATAATAGCCCGCGCCGCATGCAAAAGCAATGAGGAGCACACCCAACAGAATGTGCAGCCCCACATGGCGCTTCTTATTCTTTTTTTTCTTTGCCAATGTGCTTACCTCCCCAGGTATGCAGCCCCTTAGTAATCATAGCTATGATAGCGCAAAAGTGCCGGGAAGGCAAGGGGGCGGAAATGCCGCTTCATTCCCGCTCAACCCTCGTACTCCGTAATATCCCTTATCCAGATCTCTTTCCGCACCATTATGAACCCCAGTACGCTCTTAAGCGCATCGACGAGCTGCACGGCAAAGAAGATCCTCAGGATATCGAACTGCGTATAGTGCACCATCATGTAGGCCAGCGGCACGGACAGGACCCACAGCATCACGCTGTCGAAGACCATCGTCAGCAGCGTCCGTCCTCCGGAGCGGATGATGAAATAAGCGGCGTTGGTGTAGGCGTACAGCGGCATGCATAATGCGCAGATCCGGATAAGTCCCGTGGCGATGCGCCGCACTTCGTCGGAGGTCTTGTAGATCCCCGGAAATGCCTCAGAGATCGCAAAAAGCCCGATTCCAAAGAGCACGCAGATGCCCACGGAGAAGAAGCTCAGGCGCTCTGCATCCCTCCGGACTGTTGCAAAATGCTTCCGCCCCAGCTCCTGTCCGATGATGATGGCGATGGCCGATCCCATCGCGAAAAATGCGATGTTGAACAGGTTGGAAATGGTAGTGGAAATGTTTAATCCCGCCACCACATCCAGCCCGCGCAGCGAGTAGGTCTGGTTCAGCGTCGCCATGCCGCAGGACCACAGCGTCTCGTTGATGAGAAGCGGCATTCCCTTCTTTATACAATTGATGAGCAGAGCCCTGGGCACATAAACACTCCGGAAGGCCCCCACAATAAAGCGGTTCCTCTCCGATGCGCGGTGCGTCCAGATCACAAGAATCGCACTCTCCACAAAGCGGGAGATCACAGTTGCGATCGCAGCACCCACGACCCCGAGGCAGGGCGCCCCGAGCCTGCCGAAGATCAGGATGTAGTTCCCGCACAGGTTGACGCCGACGGCCACGACAGAGGCGATCATGGGCACAAAGGTCTCGCCCGTGGAGCGCACAGTGCTGGAATACACCTGCGTCACCATAAAAGGCAGCAGCCCCCACAGCATGGCCGCGAGGTACTCCTTCCCATAGGCGAGCGTGGCCGCCGCATCCCCGCTGCCGCTCTCTCCCCTCAGGTAGAGGCTGATCAGCGGCGTATCTGCAAAATGGAAGATCACCACCCCCACTGCGAGCAGAATCAGGCCTACGAAGATCTGCAGCCGGAAGGTGTAGCGGACACCATCGTGATCCCCCTTCCCGTAAAACTGCGCAGTAAAAATGCCGATCCCCGCCAGGGCACCGAAAATCATCAAATACCACACAAAGAGCAGCTGGCCTACAATCGCCACGGCGGACATCTGGTCCGTGCCGACCTGTCCCACCATGATGTTGTCCAGCATGCCGACAAAATTCGTAATGCCGTTCTGGATCATGATGGGAACGGCCACCATCATAGTGCGCTTGTAGAAGCGCAATGTCTCACTTTTCATAACCCTTCTCGAATTCAGTAATTATCTATAGAAATGTGTATCGATCCATCAGCCATATCTGGCTTTCTCATAGAGCACATGCAGCTCCTGCCCCTCGGCCGTGCCTGCAAGACCCGCTGCCGTCTCAATCTGCGTCGGCGTCTCAGAGGGAGCCGGCCGCTCTTTCCTTCGCCGGCGGATCTCCCTGCGGTAGCGCCGCCTGATCCTCTCCCGCTCGTCCCCGGCAAGCCGCTTCGCCCGCGCGGGCTTCGCGATCTTCTCAATGACATCCTCATCCAAAGAGACGCTGATGTCCCCATTTTCCTCCTGAGTGTCCCGGAAATCGGCAAGAAATCTCCAGAAAATGCGGAGCACCACGACTCCGGCCCCCGCGAGAAAGACCATCCCCAGAGCCCTCACCAGCTGGTCCACCCACTCCGGCACGCGGGGCATTCTCTGCCCCCTGAAAAGCTCGTCGAAGGGATCCTCATTGTACCTCAGCTCCAGGGGATCGCCCTCCCAGTCAATCTCTTCCTTCTGGTCCCGCTCTGCCGCCCACTTGCGGAGATCGCGATAGGTGCGGATCCCCGCCGTGGCCGCCGCAGGGAGGGCGGCGCTGATGCCGGCCGTAAGCAGGAAGGTGAGCACGAAGCCCGTTCCGATCATGCGGATGCGCCGCACCGGGAGCTGCTTCACATAGCTCAGAAGCCCGATGTAGCGCTCGGTGTCCGCCAGATGCCTGTGCAGGCAGGCCGCCGCCGCATAGAGGAGGAAGCAGACCACTGCAATGTCGCAGCCGGTCCTGCAGTCGAAGTTTCGCGAGATCAGGTAGAGGACCACATACCACACCAGCATGGGATAGATGGGTCTCTCCAGAAGGAACTCCCGGTCCGTCCAGGTGTAGTCATTTTCCTTAAGTGCCCTCGCCCGGCTGTTCTCCCTGAGGCGGACATAGATCGACTCGATCATGACGAGAATCGTCTGTATCAATACGGAGATGCGGTAGCCCGTCATAATCTCCGCGGTAAATCCAAAGGCCCTGCCGATCCACCCGCTCACCTGGAAAGTCAGCACACAGAGGAGTGCACAGACGAGGGCGTACAGGAAGAAGCTCTTCACAAAGCGAATGGCGATCCTCGCCCCCGCGGCAGGCAGCAGAATCACAAACCCCGCAAGAAAGATGGGCAGGATCAGCCTGTCGTCGCGGTCCATCAGAATCATATAGGCGACAGGGTAAAATGTGGCAAAGAGCAGGCCGATATGGATCCATTCCAGAAAGACCTGAAGACCCTTATTGAATTTCTCACCCGTCCTGATCCTGCCGGAGCTTCCTGCTCCCTGGAGAGTCTGCTCCTGAGGCATCTTAGTTTTTTTCCGGACCATAACACTCTCCTTTCCCCTTGACCCACTCACAGCGTCGCTTCTCTTCTCAGAACCTGCACGGCCGCACTGCTCCTGAGCGTGCACTCCCCGCCTCTCGGCGTGAGCGCCACCAGCAGCGCTCCCTGATCGCTTCCACAATACTTTGAAATGCTTCGAACAGTCTCCTGCGTCGC
>CADCQE010000076.1 GCA_902803505.1 uncultured Lachnospiraceae bacterium
CGCACAGTTTCTGGGATTCGCAAAGGTCTTCCTTCCGTGGGTCTCCTGCTCCCGGTTACACCGCTCAAAGTCGGCGAAGCTCATATAGACCTCACCCCGCACCTCGAAGCTTCCGATGGCCGCCGCTTCGGCAGGATGAGCCGGGGGCTTATTTCCGCTCCTGCTCTCACCGTCCCGGATCAGGGTCTGCGGCACGTCCGGGATCACCATCGCGTTCAGTGTCACATCTTCCCCGATATAGCCGTCCCCCCGGGTCTCGGCCAGGGCCAGCTTTCCGCCCTCATAGCGGAGGCTCATGGACAGCCCGTCGATCTTCTGCTCCACGCGAAATGCTGCGTCCGGGTGCACGGCGCGCACTTCCCGGACGAAGCTCAATACGTCCTCTGTCGAGAATACGTCCTGGATAGAGAGCATGGGCACGTCGTGCTCGACGGTCACGCCCGCTTCCCTCTTCACCGGAGCTCCCACGACTGCCGTCGGAGAAGCGCTGCTTTTCCACTCGGGATGCTCTTTTTCCGCCGCTTTGAGCGCAAGCATCAACTGGTCATATTCATAATCCGGAATCAGGGGCTCCGCCCCCTCATATGCCTCATTATAGATCCGGATCTTCTCAACTAGTTCCTCATACTCAGATTTTGTCATAGTTCCGCACCAGCCTCCGCCCGGTGACTTGCCGCATCCTGCTTGCCGGCTGCGGCTCCAGATGGAAGGCACACAATCTTCTTCAGGCCTCGTTCCTCGTCATCAGGGACGCAGGCCCGCCTCTGCCTTCAGTCGCTGAACTTCCGCGCCCATAAGCCTCCGCATCTCACCGGTCTTCAGGTCTCCCAGCCGGAGGAACAGGAGCCGGGTTCTCACAAGAGAACTCACGGAATACCCGAGAGCTTTGCACATGCGCCGGATCTGCCGGTTGTACCCCTGTGTCAATGCAATGCTGAAGCTCCGCTCCCCTGTCTGCCGCACGCGGCAAGGCCTTGTGGTCACGTAGATTCCGCCCGGAGACTTCCTGAGGCTCGCATCGTCATCCAGATGAATCTTCACACCGCTCTGCATCGCAGACAGAAATTCTCTCGTGAGCGGCCGGTCCACTGTGCAGAGGTATTCCTTCTCATGGCCTGCGGAGGCGCGCATGATCCTGTCGATCAGAGTACCGTCATTTGTCAGAAGCAGCAGACCGGAAGAATCCTTGTCGAGCCGGCCCGCATAGGTGATCCCTGCGGAAAGCCCGGCGGCATCTGCAATGTTTCCTTCTACAGAGCGGTCCGCAGTGCAGATCACGCCTCTTGGCTTGTGATATACATAATAAACCTTCTCAGGCTCCTTCTTCGGAAGCTCATGTCCCTCCACAATGACAGTATCTCCGTGGAAGACGCGGTCCCCGGGGGCTCCTTTGATCTCATCCTTTTTCGGCTCTCCCTTACGGGACTTGCGCCGGATCAGAACCTTCCCCGCCTCAATCAGGCGGTCTGCCTCCCTGCGTGAGCAGTAACCGGCATCACTTATGTATTTGTTGAGGCGCTTGCTCTCAGATTCCATGCTGCCTCCCACCAAGTTAGACCTCTCATCTGTGATAAGAGCGGCTTGAGGCCGCTTCTTATAGATGAGGTTCAGGCATCTTCATACCCAACCAGCGATATGGACCTGCAGCGTACCTCAGCCCGGCATCACTTCCATGCCGGGCAGCAGGCAATCGCAGCAGGTCTTCTTATCGTCATATCCAGAATCAGTCGATAAACTTTCCGCCGACATAGCCGTCCGTTTCGTCAGTGCGGATGTGCCACCAGCCGTCTTCGATGTCACCGATGACCGTGACTTCCGTGCCCTCTGCGACTCCGCCGATCACTCCGTAGTCATAACCCGGACCGGAGCGCAGGTTGCAGGAGGAATTGATGACAGCCGACCACTCCTGATCAGAAGTGTCCTCTTCTTCCTCTTGGGAGCTGCTCTCCTCTTCCTCAGAATCGTCTTCGGAGCCTTCTTCCTCTTCGTCCTCGTCTGTCTGCTCCTCGTCATCCTGGGAAGCTTCCTCTTGTTCGTCCACTTCCTCATTGGCAGGAGCCGTACCGGCGAGGTCTGCATTCCCGGCAGAGCTTACTGCGGCAGCATTTTCAGAGACAGCCGCTTTGCTGTCCGGGCTCTTGGTGACGGACGGACTTCCGGACGCCTCTTCGTATTCCTTCGTCACTTCCGCGATCAGCGCCTGCACATCCGCTTCCTTCGTCACATTGCCGATGAAGTCCGCTGTCGCCTGGTCCAAATCGGAGAAGACGATCTTCCAATTGCCGTCCACGCCCCTTCGCACAAGCATCTGCGAGAGACCCGGATAGGATGTGCTGCCCGCGCCGTTGGAATATTTATAGTAGGCGTAGACCACCTGCGTGTTGTCACTGGGACCGTCCTTTGTGTACACCTTCACATCCGAGTAGGCTGCCTTTGACGAAGAGATACTGGCCGCTTCCTCCTCCGGGAGAGTGTCGGTGATTTTCTGGATCGCGGACAGATCCTGTACACTGAGCGCCCCGTAGTATTCCTTGATCAGCTCCACGATGTCCGGGATCCTGCTCTCCTCCAGTATTGAGCCGGTCTTGGCAGCATCAGCAGCAGATGCGCCTGACGCAGCTGCCTCTGCAGTCTGGGACTGGGCGGCCCCTGATGCGCCGCTCTCAACAATCAGGACCGTCTCCCCGCTCTCGCTCGTTTTCGCAGCCCCGGACTTCGCTTCCTCCTTCTCCGCCGTCGCCGCTGACTCGGCAGCCTCTGCTGCGCCGCTGATGACGCCGCTCTTCACCTCACTGCTTCCGGCAGAGGCTGTGGAAGAGCCCTTCAGTGAAGAAGAGATGGCCCTCACTCCGAAGAACAGGAGAACAAGCGCTGCCAGGATTCCGATGATCAGCAGGATATAGCGCAGATTGTCGGAAACCCACTCCCTGAAATCATTTTGCTTTCGATGTCTGTTACTCATCTTATGATACCCCCAAAAAACAAAAAACTCCCCTTACGAAAAAACCGAACCATCCGAATCACGCATTCGGAATTGGTTCGGTCACCCGCGTCTGACAGGAGTCGAACCCGCGCACCCGGAACCGGAATCCGGTGCTCTATCCACTGAGCTACAGACGCA
>CADCQE010000077.1 GCA_902803505.1 uncultured Lachnospiraceae bacterium
AATGATGGCCTCGTAAAATGCCCGGTCTATATACTGATTCGCCATTGTGTCCTCCTTATCGCAGTGAACGAAATGGTCTGTTCCACAACAGGTTTTTACAATTATACAGTGAACCTGAGCGGATTCTTTTACGAATTGTAACACATAGAGCTCATTTTTTCCATGAGATTGCAATCTATCCATTTTCTTTTTCCCAAATATAAGGTAAGATAATAGGTATCTGGAAAGCAACAGAGAAAGGAGCAACGAATATGACCGTCACGACAAATCTCGAAGGAGAAAAGCTTACGGTAGCTCTTAGAGGCAGACTTGACACCCTGACTTCAAGGGATCTGGAGACTGAGCTGGAATCGCTTCTGGCAAATCCTGATATAAAGGTACTGGTTATTGACATGAAAGAGCTCGAGTACATCTCCAGTGCAGGGCTGCGGGTTATGCTTGATGCCGCCAGGACCATGGAGGACAAAGGAGAGATGATCGTTACGAATCTCTGCAGTGAAGTAATGGACGTCTTCAGCATCACCGGATTCAGTGAAGTATTCACCATCAGATAAGGTGTGATCACCATGAAAGAAATCAATGTTAAAGCAAGAATTGACAGTCTTCCTCAAGTAATCTCCTTTGTGATGGATAATCTGGAGGAATGGGGATGCTCTATGAAGATTTCCATGCAGGTCGAGATTGCCACGGAAGAAATCTTCGTCAATATCGCTCACTATGCCTATGAAGAAGGCGAGGGGGATGCTGTTGTCAAGATTGATTTCGATGAAGAAGCGCGAAAATTCGCCCTTATCTTCATCGACCGGGGCATTCCCTTTAATCCCCTCGAAGCGGACACCCCGGATGTCAACGCGTCTCTGTCCGAGCGCAAGGTCGGCGGGCTTGGCATCTTCATGACCAGAAAATACATGGACGATATGCAATACGAATATCGGGACGGCCAGAACATCCTGACCCTGATAAAAAGCATCTAAGGTTTTTCCTGCTGCAAAGGGGACGGTTCTTTTCGCGGCAAAAAATGCTGCAGCATTTTTTACCGCGAAAAGAACCGTCCCCTTTGCAGCAAGGACAAGCCCTCACTCCACACTAATCCAGTCCTGAAGGATCCAGTGAAAGGACGGCGAAGAAGAATTCGCATTCTCCTCAAAGCCCTCCGACAGATCGATGATGTCCTCCGGGTCGTTGGGGTTCACCCCCACGACATTTCCCTTAAAGACCGTGATGCTTCCCTTCTTCAATGAGGAGATGACCTCCTCCACCGCCTGCTGGGTGCCGTTCGCAGCGACATGTTCATTGAACTCCAGGACCTGTACCCAGTCCTGGTCAAAGCCGGCACTCATGTCATGACCGCCGTGCACGCGGCCATCCACATATTTCTCGATCTGTTTGCCCTCCAGAACCGCTCCTACCGCACCGATGATGTAAGGCGTCCAGTTGATCCTTGTGCTCAGCAGCGCTGTCGTGGGCGCTACACTCAGCATACTCTGGTTGTAGCCCACCATAAACACCTGTTTCTGGGAGCTGACTTCCTCACAGGCAACAGCGGGGCCGATTGTATCTGAATGCTGGGAGAGGACGATACAGCCCTCGTCCAGGAGTTCCCGGGCACATTTCTTCTCACTATTGTAGTTGCTCCACGTGTTGGTATAGCGCACCCGCATGGTCGCTTCCGGAACGACAGAACGGACACCGAGATAAAATGCAGTGAAGCCGGAGATGACCTCGTCGATCGGAAAGGCGGCAATATATCCCACAAGCGCCTCTTCCGGAGAAATGATGCGGTTGTCGATCATCTCCCGGAGCTTCAGCCCCGCGGCAACCCCGCTCACATATCTTCCCTGATAGGCCTCACCTTTGAAGGTATGATAATTCTCCGGTGTATCCGTGCTCACCTCAGGCAGATAGGACACCTGGCAGAACTCCACGTCCGGATACTCTGCCGCAAGGGCGGAGTATTCGTCACTGTAGCTGTTGGCAAAGAGGATCGAGCAGCCGCTGCTGATCAGTTCGCGTACAGGGCCCTCAATCTCGCTCTCCCGCACATTGCTTCTCGAGAGGATCTCCACCTGCCCGGGATACTCTTCCTGGAGCGCTGCCTCCCCCAGGGCAAAATTGTAGGAATACGGCGTGCTCTCATCCCCTTCATAGATAAATCCGACAGTAAGTGTCTTGGAGGCATTGTTCCTGTTCCAGAAAGAAAGGAAAAAGCTGAATGCCACAATGGCGGCGGCTGCCGTCACAACACATGTGATGTAAACGCGCTTCATACTGCCCCTCCTTCCTTCTTTTCTGCCTTCGGAGCTTCTTCCTTCTCTTCCTTTCTCTCACCCTTCTTCTCTTCTTTCTTTCCGGCCGCGCCGCTGCCGTTCTCTTTCGGCTTCTCCGATGTGCTGCTATGATCTTGATCGATCTCCGGGTAGAGAGAATGAAGGTCAATCTTTCCTTCATCAATCAGGCGGAGAAGGATCTCCACCATTTTCGGGTCAAACTGGGTTCCCTTGCCCCGTTCCATTTCCCCAAGCACATAAGCAAAATCCATCTGCTTGCGGTACACGCGGTTCGCCGTCATAGCGTCAAACGCATCTGCCACACCGATGATGCGGCCGTACTCGGGAATCTCCTCCCCTTTGAGACCGGCGGGATACCCGCGCCCGTCATAGCGCTCGTGATGGTACTGCGCCCCTTCAACCACATGGTCAATCAGCGTGAAGTCTTTAAGGATCTCCGCTCCGCGTACCGTGTGGGATTTCATGACCCCGTACTCCTCATCGGTCAAGCGGGCCGGCTTATTGAGAATGCTGTCCGGAATGCCGATCTTCCCGATGTCGTGGGTGAGCGCAGCCCTTCTCAGATTCTCACATTCCTTCTCATCATAGCCCAGTTCCCTGCCGATCAGCACGGCGTACTCCGAGACTCTCTGGGAGTGCTGCGCCGTCCGTAAGTCCTTGGCGTCGACAGCCTTGGCGATAGCGACGATGGTTTCATTTCCCATGCGGATCTTCTCTTCGGCCAGAGCCAGCTCCCGCCGCTGCATCGTGACCGTGCGCTGAACGGTTCTGTAGACCATAAGGCAGGTGAAGCCGATCACGGCAGCAAATGCGATCACCAGCATATAGACGCGGAACCAGTGGTTGTCATAGATCTCCTTGGCCTTGATCAGAGGATAGCTGCGCTCCTCTATGGTCTTCTCTTTGTTGCTGTCAAAGACGGCTATGTGGAAAATATACTCACCTGTGGGAAGGTTCGTGTATGTGACCCCATCCAGACTGCTCTGGGGAAGTATGTTCCAGTTAGGTTCAAACCCTTCCAGATAATAGCCCACATACGGATCCTGGATCGTATAATTAATGATCTCGGGATAGATCTCGATCTTGCTGATGCCGCGCCCGACACGGATCGCCTCACTGTTCTCCGCCCGATGGTAGACACCGTCCAGATACAGATCGGAGATGGACATGCGGTAGGAATGGGTATCCGAGCTGTAGCGCTCTGTATCTATGATAAAGACACCCGTGTCACAGGCGAGGAACAGATCTCCCGCCTCGTTGCAGTAATTCCAGGAATTGGCCGTCAATGCGCTGTTCAGTCCCTTGTGGGAATCCAGCAGCTCGTAGCTGATGTCCTGCTTGTCGGACAGCAGCTCTCCGCGGTTGACCACATAGATGCCGGCGCTGCTGGTTACGAACAGCGTGTCCTGATCCCGGATGTAAATATCATAGTTGTTGAAATAGGGAAAATTGTTCAGAGGCCGGATGCTGCCGGTCTCATCCATGTAGCAGAGGCCGTTGCTGGTCACAATGAAGACGGCTTCTGCCTTTGGGTCTTTCACAGTCCTTAAGATCACCTCGGAGCTCAGCCCGTCGTAGCGGGTGAGCATGCTCGTGACTTCGCCATCCTCGATCACGGCGATGCCGTCCCCGTCCGTTCCCGCCAGAATGCTTCCATCCTCCATCTCCGTCACGGACAGGATCATGGAATTGATGAGCCCGTCAGCGAAGCCGATGGTGCGCAGGATCTCATGATCGCGGATAAAACTCATGCCCGTGTCGCCGGCTGCCACAATCGTGCCGTCCCTAAGCTCTGTTACAAGGCGGGCGCGATTGCCAAAGCTCCCGTTGTCACTGTTGTAGCGGTACTTCTTTCCCTCCGGATCCACTTCAATCAAGCCCTGTCCGTATGTACAGATCCAGAGATGCCCGGCAGAATCCGTGTACATACAGCGGATCCGGACATCCTCCAATTCTGCCTGCAGAGGGTCGTCGGCGCGGCGGCGGCAGTCGGCGCCCACGACGTCAAGGCCCTTATCCGTACCGAAATAATACTTGCCCTGCCACTTTGTGATGGTATTCACGACGCGCTCCTGCATGCCCACAGTGGTGTACACATCCCGGAAGGGAGAGCTCGACAGGCGCAGCAGGCCGAGGCGCGAAGAAGTGAACCAGAGATTGCCCTGGTAGTCAACCAGCATATTGTCAATGGAGTTGTTGAAGGAATTCACATTGATGCTGTGAAAATGCCCGCCCGCGTCCAGATAACCGATGCCGGTGTCAGCGGAGATAAAGATCTCACCATTTTCCAGAAAATACAGATCATTGATGTTCTTCAGGCCCGCGCAGTTGATCGTCCCCGTCTTCTGGAACTTGCCCGCTGAGATGTCATAGAGATGGATCCTGTTGAGCGTTGAGCCGGCAAAAAGCCTCCCGCTGTTGTCAAAGCCGCAGGCATTGAAGATCTCCTCCTCTTCCCCGAGCTGGATCCTGCTCAGGACTTCTCCGTCCTTCAGGAGATACATCTTGCCGTCGGAAGTGATCGTGACGACATTCCCCTTGTCATCGGCGGTGATCGCATCGGCGTAATTGATCTCGTCAATGGTTCCCGTCTTCTGCAAGCCGCCGTTCAGTGACAGAAGCTGCATACTGGAGGTTGTGCCCACGTAATAGAGTCCGTCTGAGCTGCAGGTGATGCAGCGGACGGAATTCGAAGGCAGCCCGCTGGACTGGTCGATGACATTTACAATCTTCTCATTGATACAGATAGAGAGCCCGTTGTCGTTGGTGCCGATCCACAGCCGTCCCTCTTCATCCACGTAAAGGCAGTTGACATTTCTTACGGAGTCGTAGTTGTCCATCCAGCGGAATTCCCTGCCGTTGTAGCGATACAGGCCCGCATAGGTCCCGATCCACAGTATGCCGTTGCCGGTCTGCGCAATGTCATTGGCCTCGCCGCAGGGAAGCCCGTTGTTGCTGCTGTAGATCGTCTGCACGTAATCGCGGTAATCGATGACTCCCTCCACAGCCTGATCCGCATTTTCCTGATCCGCGTAGGCTGTGGTCCTGCCGGCACCTGCGAGGGCGAGAAGGAGCACGAAGCCGATGGTCAGTGCCGTGCCGCCTGCGGCAGAAGCCTGCTCCGCCCCGCCTTCTGCTTCTTGTTTATGAACCTTCCCCAGCAGAAGACGGATGAGGCGGAGCAGAAGATAGAAGAGCAGCAGCACAAGAATCTTGTCCAGAATCTCTATATAGAATTCACCTGCAATCAGCGCCACCGCCTGTGGAAAGCCCTGTTCCCCGAGATAATGCAGGACTCCGTCTCCCCAGAGATTCCCGGTCTTGCCATTGAAATACACAATGTTCAGCGGCATGGAGAAGGCAGTACAGATGAAAGCACAGGCGAAACCGGCACTGAGCGTACTGACACAGTGGTCGAACACTTTCTTATCTGCTGCGTATCCAAGAAATGCCCCGAATGCAACGCTGGTAATCGCGTACACATAGGACATATGCTTCGCCATGCCATAGATCAGGTTGCCGCTGACACTCACGATGCCGGCCACAACAGGGCCTCCCGCAAAAGCGGCCATAACAGTCCCAAAGGAATCCAGCCATACAGGCCATTGAAAATACGCTGCTAACGCACGTCCTGCATAGTTGATCACAATCGCCAAGAGCACAAACAGACAGATCTGCCAAACTTTCCAGTGCTTCACCGATATTACCTGTCCCTTTCTCCCCAATCATAACAAATGGCAGCCTGATGGCTTTGCGCCGCAGGCTGCCCTTATTTTAGCCTATTCCACTGTGGAAGACAAGGGTGACGGTTCATCCCTACAAGAACTCCACCCTGCACTCCGGAGCCTCCCGCCGGAAGACTTCCTTAAGCTTCATCTTGGCAGGACTCCCACCAAGTCCGCTATCCAAAAAGACAGCGCGCAGCGGCTCCCGGCCTGCAATCTGCAGGACGGCCGAAGGAGGAATCTCCTCAGCGAAGCAGGCGATCAGCTCATCGCCGCAGATATATACCGGGCAGCCGCCGATCTCTTCGCGCACGCAGGGCAGTGACAAAGGAAGCCCGAATTCGAGCACACAGCCAAAGAGCAGGTCCAGATCTGTGCGACCGCTCCTGACCTTCGCTTCCAGAGCGGGCAGAAGGTCCTGGGTGTAGTCCCGGGCTGTGTACCAGCTCTCCGTCATGTTGCTTTCATCTACTTTAAAAATGCGGAAGCCGCTGTCAATCCCGGCTCCCGTCTCTCTTAATAGAAGGTCTCCCGCCCTGCGGATTCTGTCCTCCCCGATCTCGCAGATCTCCCTGTAGCCCCTGCGATATGCCTCCGATCTCCGGTCCACACGCTCCGGCAGCTGCACCATAAGAAAGCTCCGGCGCGCCCCGTCCTCAGCATTGGCCAGCATCACCGCATGCGCCACTGTGGCAGAGCCGGAGAAGAAATCCAGCACAATATCCTCACTTGCGGTAAAGGCCTTGATGTGCTCCTTGCAGATATTTACGACTTTCGGGGTATCAAAGGGTATGTCAAGCGCAGAGAGCAGTTCCGTATCGCTGCCACCGTAATACAGCAGCGAAGGGATGTTCTCGTACATGTTCTCCCTGAGCAGGTACTTGCTGTTCGGAATCGTGGTCTCATCCTTTCCGAAGAGAATGCGCCCTTCGGCCGCGAGCCGCTTCATTGTGGAGGAAGGGTTTCTCCATCCGCGCTCCGGAACCGGGCAGGGTCTCTTTGTCACGGGATGGATCAGGGGAAGGAAATAATCCTCCGGCGCCCTCTTCTTATTGGGCCATGCCATGGAGACCGCGCGGTATACATCGCCGTTCTCATCGATGCGGTTGTAGGCGCGCTCGCCCCCGCTCAGCCCCTTGTGCTCCCGCATCCAGGATGCGAAATCATCGTTTGCATCTGCGAGCGAGTACTCCTCACCGATCTTTGCGTACAGCTGCCCGGCCTTCTTAAGGATCTCTTCTGCGTGTCTCTTCGGTCTTTGGATTTTGCAGTTCTTTGTAAGCAGCCCCTTGTTTCTTGCATAAGCGACGATATACTCATGCTGGCAGGAGATGCCGCGGGCATCCCCCTTGGGATTGCGCTTGTCCCAGATGATCGTGCCCAGATCATTCTCTTCCCCGAAGATCTCGCCGCAGATCTTCTGGAGATTACTGATCTCATGTTCATCCATGTTGATAAGGATCACGCCGTCGTCTCTGAGGAGATTGCGCGCAAGCAACAATCTCGCATAGATCATAGAACACCAGTCGGAGTGATACTTCGCCGCTGTCTCGCTGTTCTCCCTGCTGAAATTCACATTTCCGTCTTCATCGAAGTAAGCAGTCCCGCAGGCATAATGCTCCTCATCCATAAGAAAGGAGTCCGGGTAAATGAAATCGCGGCCGGTATTGTAGGGCGGATCGATATAGATCAGCTTCACTGCACCCTGATAGCTCAGCTGCAGCAGCTTCAGCGCGTCCAGGTTGTCACCCTCAATGTAGATGTTCTTCGTTCTGTCCCAATCCCTGCTCCTTGGAAGGTCCGGCCGCAGGGTCTTTCTGACCGGGCGGTTCGCCTCCGCGACAGAGGCTCTCTTCCCCACCCATGTGAACTCATAAGCCTCCTCGCCGGAGATGGTCTCCCCCAAGAGCATCTGGCGGAGCATCTCCATATTGACCTTAAGCTTCGTGCCGCCCTGCTGATCAGGTCCCTCTGTCACGCAATTGGGAAAGAGTTCCCGGAGCTTAGCCCGGTTGAGGGATGCCGGATCATGCGATTCCATGTTCATATCTGTCTCCGTATTCTTCATACGTGCGCAGCACGGATGGTCTTTAGCCTGTAACGGGAGGGGCCGTGAATAGTAACCCTCGCTCTGCGCTTCCGCTGCGGCAGGCTGACCTGCCGCTGTTTACTTCTTCTTTTTCTTCCGCAGGATCCGCTTCAGAGTGTAGGCCAGCAGGGATGCACCGATCATCAGGACAATCGCCGAGATCAGGGGCATGCCGTTCGGAAGAATGGGCTGGATCCTGGTGGAGGCCAGCCTGCAGCCACCGGAGAACAGAACACAGCCAATGATTACCAGAATTATGTCATTGATTTTATATATGAATCTAATCCAAACCATTGCCTTCCGCAATTGCTAAGATTAAGCAGTATATCAATAAGCGAACGATTCCGTGCGGCAGATCATTCCGCTGACGACTTAACGATACGATCCGGCACTGCCTCTTCCAACTGTTCCTTTACGCGCGAAGCAAA
>CADCQE010000078.1 GCA_902803505.1 uncultured Lachnospiraceae bacterium
AGGAAGGAATCGCCGCCGCTTAAGAGGCAGTTGGTGATCTCCGGATGCTCGTGGATGTAGTGCAGAAGGGTCTCGGGCGCAGCTACGGTCTCTTCCGAATCCAGGCCCACCAGCCTGCGGCGGAAGCAGTAGCGGCAGTACATGGCGCACTGGGTGGCGACCAGCACCAGAGTGGTCTGCCTGTATTTGTGCTGTATGCCGGGGTGCTTTGTGTTGGAATGCTCCCCGCTTGTGTCCAGCAGCCCCTCGAGGGAGCTGCCTGTCGAGGAGGGCACAGCCATCCTGCGTATGGGATCGTCGGGATCTGAGGGGTCAATTAAGGAACAGTAATATCGGGAGATGGACATCGGGAAGCGCTCCGCCTCCTCGTGGATCAGCCTGTACTCCTCGTCTGTCATGGGAAGCACTTCTCTCAGCTGCTCCGCTGTCGTGATATTCTGTCTGTACTCTTCCTGCCAAGTCATAGAATTTATCCTCCTTTCAGGTCTCACACGTTGTTTTCAGCTATACCTTCTCTCCTCCTTGTAAAGGCAATCCATACTTGTCAATTGTTGATGTTACTTATGCGTGACCGTTTTGATCATAACATTTGTGAGGTCGTTTCGCAAGTTGCCAGTGGATGCTGCAGCAAAGCATACATCTCCAGTTCCCTTGCAATCCCGGCAAAACCAACCTTGCACTCCCCGCCCCAGATGCTCACCGGCACCTCGTCATCGAAGGTATAGGTCATCGGCACGATGGGCACATCCTTCGCATAGACCATGATCGTTCTCGTCGCGGGGTCCACGATCCAGTACTCCCGCACTCCTGCTTCCATGTATTTCAGCAGCTTCAGGAATCTGTCGTGTGAGGCCGTGGAGGGTGAGAGAATCTCCGCGATGAAATCCGGCGCGCCAAAGACTCTGTGCTTTCTGAGCTTGCTCTTGTCGCAGACCACCGAGATATCCGGCTCTACGATCGTGTAGTCGTCGCAGTTAAGCTGTGTGTCCTGAGGCAGAGGAAGAACGATGCAGTCCTCATGATTCTCCTGCACGAAGCTTCTCAACTGGCTGGCGATCAGAAAACTGATCACCTGATGAACGATCGTGGGCGAGCTCATGTCGTAGAAGATCCCGTCGATCAGCTCACCCTTCCAGCCCTCCGGCTGATCGTAGAAGTCCTTGACAGTGTACCTGAACGTCGAGATCTCATGCGCTTTCATCGGCTCCTCGATACGGTCTTTTGTTTCATTCTTACTTTGGAAGACTTCATATTTGTTCATAAACATCAACCTCATCCGTTGTCGCCGTGTGATTTTGTGGTTACTATTCACAGGCCTTATCTGCAATCAGAACCTGTCTCATTCATGCAAGCATGATGAGCCAGAACCTGATTGCAGATTGACCGTGAATCGTACCATTTTGCGGGCATAATAACACCTCGTCTGCGCAATAGCAAGACGAGGTGGGAAAGATGAGAAGAATGTTATATTATTTCGTAAGAGGTTGCTATTTTTGCCGCGTCACAGCTCGCAGCTCCCCACGGTCCGCGGGAAGGGCAGCACGTCGCGAATGTTCTGCATTCCGGTGAGATACATGACGCAGCGCTCGAACCCGAGCCCGAACCCGGAATGTCTCGTAGACCCGTATTTTCTGAGGTCCAGATAGAACCCGTACTGCTTGAGGTCCATGCCGAGCTCCTGCATGCGGGTGATCAGCTTATCGTAGCTGTCCTCTCTCTGGCTTCCGCCCATGATCTCGCCGATTCCGGGCACCAGGCAATCCATAGCGGCGACAGTTTTGCCGTCGTCGTTCTGCTTCATATAGAAGGCTTTGCAGTCTTTCGGATAATTCGTCACAAAAATGGGCCGCTTGTAGACCTGCTCGGTCAGATAGCGCTCGTGTTCGGTCTGAAGCTCGGCGCCCCACTCCACTTTGTATTCAAACTTCTGTCCGGATTTCTGCAGGATGTCGATGGCCTCTGTGTAGGTAACTCTGCCGAAATCTGAACTCTCCACATGATGAAGGCGCTCCAGCAGGCCCTTGTCTACAAAGCTATTGAAAAATGCCATCTCCTCGGGGCAGCGCTCAAGCACAAATCGGATGATGTATTTCAGCATGCTCTCGGCCAGGTCCATGTCGTCCTCGAGATCGCAAAATGCCATTTCCGGCTCAATCATCCAGAACTCCGCAGCGTGCCTCGTGGTGTTGGAGTTCTCTGCCCGGAAGGTGGGCCCGAAGGTGTAGATGTTCCGGAAGGCCTGGGCGAAGGTCTCGCCGTTGAGCTGTCCGGACACCGTAAGATTCGTGGCCTTTCCGAAG
>CADCQE010000079.1 GCA_902803505.1 uncultured Lachnospiraceae bacterium
TACGCGGACAGCAGTTCAGCCGAATTAAATCTTGCTTATCAATATGGACTGGCTTATGCGCCGGCGGTGATTGCACAGCAGATGGGATTTGTTGAAGAAGCCTATCAGGAAAAGACCGGCGGAGAAGTCACGGTGAACTGGAACCAGATGAGCTCCGGCGCCGATATCAATGTAGGCATTGCCTCCGGAGATCTGGACGGCGGTTTCATGGGGATCGCGCCGGCCGTAACCGGTGTGATGAAAGGGGTAGGTTACCGCATCTTCACAAATCTGTCCGGCCAGCGCCACGGCATGATGTCAAATGATGAAGAAGTCACGGCACTCGGGGATCTGATCGGAACGAACAAACAGATCGCACTTGTCAACATCGGCAGTATCCAGCATATCATTCTTGGAAAGGCCCTGGCGGACAACGGCTATGATGCCCACGCACTGGACAGCAACATTGTCGCAATGGCACATCCGGACGGAATGGCGGCTCTTGAAGCCGGCAGTGCCGCCTGCCATCTTACAAGCAGTCCTTATATCTTTATGGAAGAAGCAAGCGGAGATTTCCATGAAATAAAGGAAGTGGGAGAAGCCTGGACGGCGGAAGACTCTTTTATTGTCGGCGTTGCCTCTGAGACACTGAAGGAGGAGCCGGAGCTCTACGATGCTTTGTGCGAAGGGATCCAGAAGGGGAGAACCTATCTTAAGGAGCATCCCGATGAGGCTGCTGAACTCCTTTCGGCATTGGACGGCAACAGCAAGGAAGAGGAGCTGAAGTACCTGGAGATGGGCAGTTATGAAGAAGAGACCAGTGGGATTTTTGAGCTGGCACTCTTTATGGCCGACAACGGGTTTATCGAGACGGCTCCTGCTTCCTATGAAGATCTGGTATTTGAAGAAGTAAAGGGGAATTGACGATACAATGAGCCGGACGTTTAAGGACCGCTCCTTTGGCATCCTTGTAAAGATCATTTTTGTGGCTTTACTTCTGATCGCCTGGGAGCTCATCGCAAAATCCGGAATCATGGGAAAGCGCTCGGCCCTCATTTTTCCGCCTCTGGAATCCATAGGCGCCGCATTTATCCGCAACTTTACGGTGGGTTATGCGAATCGCTCCATGTGGGTTTACATTGGAAATTCCATGCGCTTTATGCTGACCGGCCTTGGGATTGGAATCCTTCTGGCATTCCTCTTCTCAGGGCTGTGTATGATCAGCCGCATCGTGTATCACATCTATCAGCTGATGATCTCCGTCTTTGACTTGCTGCCGGGAATTGCTTTGCTCCCGGTAGTGATCGTTATCTTTGGCGTCAGTCCCGGAGTGATCATATTCCTTGTCGTACATGCCGTCCTTTGGCCCATGAGCCGGAATGTATTGGATGGATTCCAGGCCGTTCCCCTGATCTATGTGGAGGCCGGCCGAAATATGGGACTTTCAGGGCTCGGGCTCCTCTTTGGCGTATATCTGCCGGCAGCGGTTTCTTACATCCTGTCCGGATTAAAAGTGGCCTGGGCCAGGGCGTGGAGAGGCCTGCTCTCGGCGGAGATGATCTTCGGGATCGCTTCCAGCCCCGGACTTGGGCTGTATATTAACCAGATGCGGACTTCCCTCAATACGGCAGAGATGTATGCCACACTGCTTGTGATCATCCTGATCGGCGTCATCGTGCAATACGGATTACTGGAACCCATCGAAAAGCATACAGCAGGGAAGTGGGGGATGAAACGATGAGTGACATAGTCCTTTCTGTAACAGGGCTCACAAAAACGTATCATGACCACTCAGAACAGTCTCTCATCCTGAAGGATCTGTCCCTCCAAGTGGAAGAGCATGAATTTGTATGCCTCTTAGGTCCTTCCGGCTGCGGAAAAACAACCTTTCTGAGATGCATTGCGGGATTCGAGGGCTATGAAGGCAGTATCAAGATCAATGGCAGCGAGCGCAAAGGGCCCAAGAATGATGTCATGATGGTCTTTCAGGATTTTAACCAGCTCTTTCCGTGGAAGACCGTAGAGAAGAATGTACAGTATCCTTTAAAGCTCAGCGGGATCCGCAACGCCGGGGAACTGAAGGCTCACTCCGACAGAGCGCTTTCCGAGGTCCGGCTCAACGGCTATGAACACTATTACCCTCACCAGCTGTCAGGCGGAATGAAGCAGCGCGTCGCCATTGCGAAGGCTTTCTGCCTGAAGCCCCGGATGATCCTCATGGACGAGCCCTTTGCCGCTCTGGACGCCATGACCAGACGGGATCTGCAGAAGCAGATTCTTGAGCTCTACAACAAAGAACACTGCACCGTGCTCTTTGTGACACACAATATTCAAGAGGCCTTGATTCTTGGCACACGCACCATCGTGCTGCAGAAGGAAGGCCGTATCGTTCTGGATGAACCGAATCTGTTAAAGAAACCTGTCACTCCGGCCGACCCGGATTACGGAACAGTCTGGAAGAAGCTGGAAAGTGCAATTTATATGGAAGGAGACAGATAAATGAGAGAGACAATTCTGGAAATCCTGAAAGAAACCAACCGGGCGATTGACTATCAGAAGGAGAAAGCTCTGATCGATGACAAGCTGATTGACTCATTGGAGCTCATGGAGATCATCTCTGATCTGGAAAGCGCTTTTCAGATCGAAATCGGGATGGAAGAAATTGTGCCTGCGAACTTTAACAGTGCAGAAGCCATAGAACAGATGGTATCCCGCCTGTCAAAGAAAGCATAGTCATGACTTATACTTCCTTTTCCTTCTTCCTTTTTCTGCTTGTTACTGCGGCGGTCTATTTCCTTATCCCTCTCCGTTACCGCTGGATCGTTCTCCTGACGGCGAGTCTGGGGTTTTATGGATTCATTGCCCTGCCTGCGCTTCCGATCCTGATCCTGGAAGCAATGATCAGCTTTGCCGGCGGATTTGTCCTTGATCGGAGCAGATCCGCGGAGAAAGGTCAGCGAGCCGGAAAACGGGTCTTTTTTGCAGTTCTGCTCTCGGTAATTATTTACCTTGCCGTGGTTAAATTGGTCCTGTACTTAAGACCCGGGACCTCTATGCTGGTGCCGGTGGGGCTCTCCTATTTTTCATTTTCCAATATCAGCTATCTTCTGGATGTGTATTGGAAGCGGAACGAAGCAGAAAGGAATCCGGCAAAATACCTGCTGTTTGTATCCTTCTTCCCGCATATCCTGCAGGGACCGATTCCCCGTTACGGAAAACTGATGCCGCAGCTGCTTGAGGGCCATCCCTTTGTCTACAAGAGAGTAACCTTCGGACTGCAGCTCATGCTTTATGGTCTGTTTCAGAAACTGGTCCTTGCCGACCGCCTGGCCATCTATGTGGATGCGGTCTTTGCCGACTATGAGAACCAATACGGGTTTGTCATGCTGGCGGCAATCTTCTTCTACGCCATTCAGATCTATATGGATTTTGCCGGCTGCGTCAACATCTCAAGAGGAGTGGCGGAGCTGTTCGGCATTGAGCTGGAAGAGAATTTCCAGCAGCCGTATTTTGCCACGTCCGTAGAAGAGTACTGGCGGAGATGGCACATTACCTTGGGCGCTTTTTTCCGGGATTATGTGGGTATGCCGGTATCGACTTCAAAAGTTGTGAAGAAGTGGTCCCGCACAATGAGGGAGAAGCATGGAAGAGATGCGGGAAGGCTCACCGTAACGCTCACCGCGCTTGCAGCGGTGTGGACCTGTACCGGCTTCTGGCATGGCACAGGGTTAAGCTACCTGCTGTGGGCTCTGTGGCAAGGCGGCATTATTGCCCTCTCCCAGATCTTCAAAAAGCAGCTGAACGGTATGACTGAGGCACTGCACCTGACGGACCGCTCCGTGCCCTTCCATCTGTTTCGTATCCTCAGAACCTTTGTATTGGCCGGCATTATTCCGCGCGTTGTTACAAGAGCTCCCTCTGTCAGGGCTGCATTTGTGATCATGAAGCATTGCGTGAGCAATACAGGAATGGCGCAGTTCCACTTGGGAGGCGGGCTGGAGCAATTTGGCTGGAGCAGAATTCATCTGGAAATCGCCCTCATTGCCATGCTGGTCCAGCTGGTCGTCTCCATATTGAAGGAGAGAGGCGTTTCCGTCCGGCAGGGCGTTGCCTCTTTTGTTCTTCCCCTTCGCTGGCTCATCTATCTGGCGCTTCTGTTTGCTGTCGTCCTGTTTGGAATCTATGGGCCGGGCTACGATGCCAGAGCCTTTGTCTACATGGACTTTTAAAAGGAGGGAATGATGGATACCATCCTCCATTACGTGTTGGAATATGCGAATAAGACCCCGGACCGGCTGTTTGCAGCCGATCCCAAAGGGTGCACAGACTACAGGAAGGCCTGGGAGCTCATTCAAAGAGGTGCTTCCTGCCTCCTCGAAAAAGGGATTCGGAAAGGAGATCGTGTGGCCGTGGAATGTACACAGGACCGCAGCTTTCTTCTGGCCGGACTGGCAGCAGAAGCTGCCGGCGCTGTCCTTGTGCCCCTTGAGAGCGGGATCAAAGAGGACAACCTTAGCACAATTCTTGCCCTCACCGAAGCAGCCCTGGTCATAACAGACGGGTCCTTGCCGCTTGGCTCCTATAAAGACAGTGGGAAGCTTCTTTCCTTTGATGATCTGCTGAGCAGCCCCGCACGTCAGGAGCTCTCATTGCCGAAGGCTGAGGACACGGCAGAAATCCTCTTTACCACCGGAACCACCGGAACGTCCAAAGGGGTAGTGCTCACCCATGCCAATAACGTAGCGATCGCAGAAAACATCTCCTCCGGTTGCAGAATGCGGGACCGGAACATCGAATTCGTTCCGCTTCCCTTAAGCCACTCCCACGGCCTGAGAACCTGTTATGGAAATATCCTGAAGGGCGGAGGCGTAATCATTACGGACGGAGTGTCTAAAGTCAGTGAGATCTATGACCTGCTGACCAAATACCAGGCGACCGCTATGGATCTGTCTCCTACGGCTGCTTCTGTTCTCCTGCGCTTATCCAGAGGCCGCTTTTCCGTATTTAACTCCACGATGGACTATATTGAGCTCGGGACGGCTCCTTTGACGCAGGAGATAAAATCGGAGATAAAGAAAGCCTTTCCGGACCTGAATCTGTATAATTTCTACGGATCCACAGAATCCGGCAGAAGCTGCATTTTAAATTTCAAAGGAGAAAACGATCTTCCGTACTGTATCGGGTCTCCCGCGAAGCATGCGGAGTTCTATGTCGCAGATGACGAGGGCCGGCCGATCCGCTCCGGGAGGGAGAATACGGGACGCCTCATCTGCAGGGGCTCCATGAATATGAAAGGGTATTGGAAGCAGGAGAGGCTTACGGAAACCGTCCTCATCGATGGCGCAGTGTTGACGGCAGATGAAGGATATATTGATGAAGAGGGACGGGTCTTCTGCCTGGGCAGAATGGATGACGTGATAAACTATCGGGGCATCAAAATCTCTCCACAGGAGATCGAAGAGATCGCTGCTTCCTTCCCGGGGATCCGGGAAGCCGTCCTCGTCGGTGCAGAGGACAGGAAAGCGGGGCAGGTTCCCGTGCTCTGCTATGTGACAGCCGGATCGGAGATCGATGAGGATGCGTATTACTCGTATCTTACGGAACATATTGAAAAAGACCGGTGGCCCAGAAGACTGGTCGCTTGTGATGCTGTCCCACATACTGCAAATGGGAAAATACGCAGGAAAGAGCTGAGGGAAAGGATCAATGGAACTACGAACGCGGACAAAGCTTAAGCACTTTTTTTCTGCAGTCATCTTCCTGTTGATTGCCGGATTGCTTTATCGCTCTGCTACCTATCTCTTTCGTGAGAAGCGTCCGAATCAGAGGCTGAATATTCTGTCTTACTATCTTGAGCCCAGGAATTCTCTGGATATGGTGATCGTTGGCGGAAGCGGAATCTACCGCTATTATGACCCGATGTATGCTTACGAGCTCAGCGGAATGACTTCCTTTGACTACGCTTGCGCCTCCTTCTATGGGGCGTTTACGGAGAATGCGGTCAAGGAGGTTCTCGCGGAACAGAATCCATCCCTCCTGCTAATTGATGCCAGACGCTGGCTGCCTTCAAACATTAATAAAAAAAGAGACGTGATCCGCTATTATCTGGATTCCATGGATCTGAATCCAAACCGCCTCGATGCAGCTCTCAAGTATAGCAGAATACACAGCATGAGCTTTAATGACACAGTTTCCTTGTCATTGGATCTGTGCCTTTATCACAATAATACCTCCGCATTGTTTGATAAAGAGAGATGGAAACTGATTGATAATCGGATCGATGAGCATCATAAGAGCTACTTTAAGGGATTCGGGATGATTTCAAAAGTGAAACCGATTAAAAGGCCCGCTGCTTCCGCAGTGCAAACCACACAAATGGCAGTGCTCCCTGAAACGGTAGAAAAAGAATACCGGAAGATGCTCGAATATGTAAGTGCGCTTCCACAAGATGTACTCCTTATTGTCACGCCAACCCGTGTCAATAAAAAGGAGATGAAGGTGTACAATACGTTAGAAGCGATTGCTTCGGAATATGGTGTTCCGATGTGGAACGGAAATCTCTATTATGATGAGATGGGAGTGGACTTCTCTTCGGATTTTTACAATAATCATCACATGAACGTACAAGGTGCCCGTAAGTTTACGAAATACCTGACGGAGTATGTGAAAGAACACTATGACATAAAGGACCATAGAAACGACGAGATCGGTGAGCGCTGGGATGCCGGGCTTCCGGAATATCATGAGAGGATCGGCAGCATGTTTGCCAGGGTAGAGAAGCAGCTTGAAGCGAATGGATGATCGATGAGAAATAGAAAAAGCACCTCTCCGAAGAGAGGTGCTTTTTCAGAAGGAATGCTCCTTCTGCAGACTTCAATGTTTTACTCATGCTCCCTGATGTGCTCGGAAACACTGACCGTATATCCTGAAGGGCTCTTCACCATTGTCGCGATTGAGGAGCCGGTATTTGTAATCTTCTCGCCCTGCATATTCGTGAAGCCTTTCTCTTCGAACAGCTTCATGGCCTCTTCAAAGTCGCGGACGTTCATCTTAACAGAGGTGATATCCTGCGGGACAGGTGCTGAAGTCACATCCACGTGGAATACCTTTCCGTCTTCTCCTTCATATCTCATCCGGACAGAGGTGATGTCATTGTCGTTAATGCCGGTCTTTGTATGACGGCGCTTGAAACCAAGAGCCTCAAAAAGAGCGATCGTTGCTTCAGCATCTTTTGTTACGATCAATGGGTTAAAACTTGTGATGGTCATGATTCTTTCCTCCTGTAGTTATCAAAAGAGTATTATTTACAAGCCGGCATTTACTGTAACACATGATACGGTTTTTTTCTACGAATACTTTTGAAGAAATACACATTTTTACGTGCCAAATCGGCACGCTGTCGCATTGCCCTTGCGATTCGCAGCTTAATTCACCACAGCGCAATGTCCCCTGATTTATCACCCTTCACCCAATAAGCCTTATTCTCCTCTGGCTTAATGCAGATTGTCTCCACCCCTTTCGGAACCCTCTTCAGGACTTCCTCCGGTGTGATCTGCCTGCCCATTGAGGATTCGAAGAAAACCTGTGGGGAAGAGGCTTTTTTTGCCGCGGCTTTCTTCGGTGCCGCTTCCTTCTTTGGCGAGGATTCTTTCTTTGGCGCTTCCTTGATGAGTGCCTTCGCAGCCGTTTCTACCTTCTCAGGGATCGCAAGATTCCCACTCTCATATCTGCCTTCCATCATGGGTGTGATACCGAGCAGCAAGGCAAATTCCTTTTTGCTGAGATTGTTCTCCTCGCGAATCGAAATCAGTTCTGTACTGGTCATGTTCTGCCTCCTTTGTACAGCTCATTTATATTCGTTAACGACTATAGTATCATACTTGCTTTTCACTAACAATCCGTATTCCGCAACTTAAGCTCTATCGCCGTTACTATTCATGGCCTCTCCCACTACAGGTCACAGGTCATTGAACTTCTCCTCGTGACCGGAATCCTCCAGGAGCTGATGCCTTACCAGCTCGGCAAAGAATCCGTTCTTTTTCATCAGCTCCTCGTAATTCCCTTCCTCCGTGATGTGTCCTCGGTCAAGAACTACGATTCGATCGCAATCCCTGACCGTCGAAAGACGATGCGCAATTACAATCCGGGTGCATTTGAGCGACGCAAGAGCGTCCGTAACCTTTTTCTGCGTGAGATTATCGAGAGCGCTGGTTGCCTCATCAAGGATCAATATGGACGGTTTCTGGGCTATTACGCGGGCGATCAGAAGCCGCTGCTTCTGCCCGCCTGAAAGTGTACCTGCTCCCTCGCTTACGATCGTATACATTCCCAGGGGCATCGCGCGGATATCGTCGGCAATTCCCGCCATTTCCGCGGCTTCCCAGGCCTCCTTTTCCGTTAATCCGGGGCTTGATATGGCAATATTGGTAAAGATATTTCCCGTAAAGAGCTTGCCGTCCTGCAACACGACCCCGATCTGCTGCCGCAGTAGCGCCAGATCCAGGTGCCTCAGATTGTTGCCGTCGTAATAAATCGCGCCGGCCTCGGGCGTGTCAAAGCCCAGAAGAAGCCTTGCAAAGGTTGTCTTTCCCGAGCCGGAGCTTCCGACAACAGCGATATATTCCCCTTGCTCAACGGACAGAGTAAAGTCTTTTAATACAGGGGGAGCATCATTCTCGTAACGAAATTCCAGGTGTTCAGCGGAAATCCTTCCCGAAAGCTTTCCCGGATCCTGCCCGACATTGGTGATCTCCGGTTTCTCCACAAGGATCGGCTTAAGCAGCTGCACGATGGGACCGATGGAAGCGATCTGGCTGCCCAATCCCGACAGTGCAAAAACGGCTGCGTTCGCAAGCCCGAAGGAAGTATAAAAATAGATAAACTGTGCATTGCTTATATTGGCCTTCTGGGCAAAATAGAACAGAATCCCAATTCCAAAGATGTTCACTGCGGGAAGAAGTGCCTTCTGCAGCTTCACGACAAATGGCGGATTATATTCCGCATCCGACTGAAGTTTATACACCTCCGCGTAGCGGGCAAGCGCCCGCTTCTGTGCACCGCACACCTTGATTTGCTCGATTCCGGATAGAAGATCGAGCGCAAGCGTGTTCGTCGCCACCTGCCGGTTTAGTTTATCGTCTACGTTTTTTTTCTGGCCAAGAATTCCAAGTAACTGAAGGAGCAATTCGACGACTAGGATGCAGATTGCAGGAATCTGCATAGACGGCACCGCATTCCTCATCTGGAACAGATAAAGAACTGAGAAAAGCAGCATGAGCCCGTTCGAAAACCAGATACTGCACCAGGTCGTACAGAGTGCTTCGACGTAGGTGAGGGCTCCGTAGATATCACCTGTGCGATGTCTCCGGAAAAAATCCATCGGAAGGTCCAGGGTTCTTGCGAACAGAGCGCTCTGAAGATAGATCGTCATTCTCTGTGTGATCCGGTTCACCGTAAGATTCTGTGAGACACTGATGATATACCTTGCGATCACACTGCTTAGTAAAAATGCAGCCAGCGATACAATCATCCCCGCCTTTTTTTCCGGTATGACAAAGCTGAGCATCAGCGAATTGGCAAGAGGCAGAAACAGCCCGATCAGGACAATCAGAAGCGCAGCAATCACAGTCAGGATGAGATCACCTTTTTTTACGGTTCGCATCATAAAGCGAAACAAGCCCTTTTCGTCAAGCGCACTTTGAGGCAAAGGAATGTAGTACATGAAAGCGTTCTTTTGGATTCTGCCCGCATTGTGTCTGTTGACAAAAGTGCGATGCCCTGTCTCCAGATCATGATAGTAATATTTTCCCCATGAATCCGGCATGAGCGCGGTCAGTCTTCCGTCCTCCAGCTCGGCGAGATATACGCAGACTGCGTTCTTGTACCATCCCTCTGCCAGTACGCAAGGTCTGGATAATACCCCGTTTTTTCTGAGAACCTCTGTGATATAGGCTTCGCTGTTCTGACTGTAGGGATCAAACAAAGGGGCATCAATTCCCATGTAATCGCAGATATGCTTGAGCGAAACCGGACGGTCAAGGCTTACATCAGTGCTCTTCAGAAAGCTTTTCGTATTCCCCTTTTCCAGTAAATCCTCAAATGCCGCATATGCGTTAGCCAGCCGCTCGTTATCGTTCTTAATTCCTTGTAATATGTTATTCTCTGTTTTCTTCATTTTACACCGTCGATACCAGCTTGTAGTACGCACCCTTTTTTTCAATCAGGTCTTCGTGCGTACCTGTTTCCACAATTTTACCGTGGTCAAGCACAACGATTCTGTCGCAGCCCCGCACGGTAGAGAGCCTGTGAGCCACGATCACTGTTGTCATTCCCTGCCGTTTTATATTTTCCATGATACTGTGTTCCGTCATAGCGTCAAGGGCACTGGTCGCCTCGTCTAAGATCAGGATCTCAGGTTTCTTTGCCAGAGCCCTTGCAATCCCTATGCGCTGCTTCTGCCCGCCCGACAGATTGCGTCCTCCTGAAGAGAGCATATGGTCATATTCCTCGGACATCATTAAGACGTCCGCATGAATGGCGGCATTCTTTGCAGCCTTCGTCACTTCTTCTCCATCGATCGTCCTGTCCCACATGACGATATTGTTCCGGACGCTGTCCTCGAAGATGGCACTGTCCTGATTGACCATGGCGACGGAAGCATGGAAGACGGGATCGCTGATCTCCCTGAGAGGCTTTCCGTCATATAGAACCTCCCCCTCCCAAGGCGTAAGGAGTCCCGCAAGGAGCTTGGCTGCCGTGGATTTGCCGCTTCCGGAGCTTCCTACAAAGGCGATGCTCTCGCCGGGCCGTATTGTCAGGTTCATATTTTCAAATAGAGGCGGTACTGACCTGGAGTATCCAAATGTCAGGCTGCGAAACTCGATCTCTCCCGATAAGAGCGTGATTCCATCCATTTCAAGCTCTGGGAGAGACTCCTCCTTAAAGACAGCCTCCGGCTCAAAGTGTATGACATCCTCGATCTTATTTATAGAGGTGCTGAGCTCCTTTGCGCCTTTCAGAGTCTCTGCGATATTTTTCGATGGCTCTGCGAGCTTTGTGGCTAAAGTCTGGAAAGCAAGCAGGGCGCCGACCGTAAAATGCCCGTTGACAATAAAAAATGCGCAGAAAGTCAGTATGATGGCGCTTGTCAGATCCTGAATAAACTGTGAAACACCCAAAAGATATGAATTTGTCCGGTTTTCCATTGTCTTACCGGCATTGACCGAGGCCTGCCAGGACGCCCATCTTGAAAAATACCCTCCCGCTACTCCTGAGGATTTTATCGTTTCCACCATATCAATCCCGGAAACCATGACGGCATCCATCTGCATTGAGGCATTCATTCTCTGCTGCATGAAGCGCACCGTATATTTGGAGGCAATATTGCTCACTGCAATATTTATGAGCAGCAGGATCGTTACAGCGACAGCGAGTACAGGACTGATCTGTATCATAACCAGAAAGTACAGAACAGCCATAAGCATCTGTACAATCATCGGGACCACCTTGTCAAAGAGGGTCTGGGTAATGCTTGTCCCGAGTGACAGGCGGCCGATCAATTCCCCGGGACTTCTCTGCATATAGAAGTCGATCGGGAGCCTGAGCAGATGTCTGAAAAAATCCATATTGAGCCGGATCCCGAAGACGCCCCTGATCCTGTAATTATAAACCTGGCTCAATGTATCAGCAGTGAGCTCTATCAATGCGAGGCAGAAGATGAATATGTAAAAGCTCTGTTCCCATATCTGGGAATTATTCAATATGATATCCAGAAATACTCTCTGGAATAAAGGGACGAATACGCCGACAATGGCGATCACAAGAGCGGTCAGTAAAATAAATACGGTTCCCTGCCGGCTCTGTCCCATCCAGCTGAGGACGGCTCTTGCTACACTCGGGCGCAAGCCATCCCGCTTGAACTCCTCACCGGGTTCAAACTGAAGAACAATGCCGGTAAAGCTCTGATTGAACTCCTCCATGGAGACCGTAATCTCCCCGAGTGCGGGATCGTTCAAATAGGCTTTGTCCTTCCCAAAGCCCCGAAGAACTACAAAATGGGACATGTTCCAATGAATGATCGCAGGATAATTCACTTTCGTCATACAGCTTTCCACCGAATACCGGTAGCCGTCCGCTTTCATCCCGTAATGCTCTGCCGCCGTAAGGATCAGTGAAGCTTTTGAGCCGTCCCGCGAAATATTACATTCCTTTCGCACCTGCTCCAGAGGAACGTATTTCCCATAATACGCCAGAATCATACACAGGGATGCGGCACCGCATTCCACGTACTCCATCTGCATTACGACAGGAACCTTTACGTGGCGGTAATGGATTTTTTCTTTCTTTTCTTTCAACTGTCTCACCCGTTTTCATAAGCTCTCAAGAGCTGTACAGGAAATCTTATAGCCGTTAAGGAAATGATCTGCTGCGCAGAAGCTTTCGCTTTTCCCGATGCGCAGCGAAGCTTAGTAATTGCCTTCTGCAATTACTAAGCTTAACTAGTATATCTCATAAAATACAGAAAGGGGACGACTGTCTCCTCTACGACCTGGGCATGAAAGAGCATGTCCTTCTCCAGTTCCTCCTCCGCCTCAATCGTAATGACGTAAGAATAGCCTTCCTTCGGCGTCACTTTGTCAATGATCCATCCGTTAAAGCCAAAGGTTGCCGCAATCTCTTCGTCTGACATCGGATTCAGGGAAATATCGGTAACCTTCGCTTCGATCTGCTTTGCGTTGGGAAAGGTGATGTGAACCGGGTCTCCTGCTTCAATATTACTTGCATACATTGCATCCGGAGAAACGAACAATTGACCGTTCCGATCCTTCTTGTAGGAATATCCTTCACCCGGCACGGCGATCGGTAAGCTTCCGGTAAACCCCCATACCAAAAAGCTTGCAATCAGGATAAGCAAAGCAATCAGGATTAACCATGCCTTTCTCTGCGTGGCACTGACATATACCCCCGCTTTATCGTGCATCGTAAGCTGATCCATGCTCTCCTTACGAAACAATGAATCCATTCAAAGCCTCCTTATATCATTCTTCCGCATTGCTCTTTCCGATCAATGCGTCATTCTATTTTATAGCTTCCGGCACCGCAAGAGCGAGATAGCGGCCGGTTAAGAAGATCATCAGCTTGTTGTCAAGCAGCATATGGACAGCCTCTGAGATTTCTTCCTGTCCATACTGCTCCGAGAGCTCACTGTACAGCTTCTCTTTGGTGACCGGATCCCAGGCCAGACGGTAAATCCGGCTTGCTGCTCCGGTGAGCACATGAAACGGGCTGGTCAGGCAGGGCCTGTTATCCATGATAAAGATGTCATCCCCGGTATTTCTCATTGTGAGACCGTGAAAGCTATCTGAGCCCGATAGAGACGACCACTCCTTCACCATATTCCGCAGCTTCTCATAGAAGCTTTCGTGCCGATGCTTTACTTTCTTGAATTCACCTCCGGTCAGTTCATAATACAAGAACAGGTTATCTGTCCGATCCGGATTGTCTCCGTAATAATACTTATAAACATGGAATGGTGCAAGTTCAAGGCCATACTTTTCCGGCGCCTGTTCATATTTTGAGAAGCGTTGGAACAGGATTTCCCACGGGCCAAGGGGAGCCTTAAAATGATAGAGCTTGGGAATCAGTTCAAAAAGCTCTTCGTAATCCTGCGCGGTTTCTCCGGGAATCGCATACAGAAGGTTCCAATATAAGGAGAGCCCGTGCGTCTTTGCATACTTTAAAAAAGCGACATGATTAACTGCTGTATTCCCCTTATTGAGGAGCTTGAGCATGTGGTCATTCAGGCTCTCGATCCCCGGCTGAACCTCTTCAAAGCCCGCGAGCGCAAGGTTCTTAATATCCTCCTCCCGGATATTTGTCTTGACCTCTCCGACAAGCTTATAATTCTCCTCATCTTTTGCAAGCTCAGGAATCAGGTGGCGGAGGACATCCATGCTCATAATATTATCGGTGAGCTGCAACAGGTGCCCCGGGTACTTCCTTGTAAGGTACTTCAACTCCTCATGGAGGCGCTCGGGCGACTTAGCACGATAGATGTTCTTATCGCCGTTTAAGCCGCAGAAGGTACAGCAGTTCTTCTCCCCCCACCAGCAGCCTCTGGAACCCTCGGCATAAATGACATGGTCTCCCTTCCCGGAATTCTCATTCAGAGAGTTTTTCAGCAGGATTGATTTGCCATAATACCCGTTCTGCTCTCTTTCCCACTCCTCGATATAGTCCGTATAATCCGGATAGCACACGGTATTCATGTCCTTCGTGATGCGGACGGGCGGAACAGTGAGCTTCTCACCTCTTTTTACAACACCGTAAGGCATACCGCTCTCGTCTCCGTCAAGGAGCTTTCTGCATACGACATCAAAAACCTCGTCGCCTTCGCCGAAGAAGATGTAGTCCACGCTCTTGTAATGTCTCAGGACGGCCATACCCGCCCGGTCTCTTACATTGGTTCCTCCCATGATGGTTTTTATGGAGGGATTGAGCTCCTTGACCCGCTTGAATATTGCGAACGTGGCATTCTGCTGTGAATAGATGGAACTCCCCGCGAGAACCCTTGCACCGGTATTTATGATGATTTGCGCCGTCTTCTCCACGCACTTTTCGGCAGCCTCGCGTTCGGCGAGTGCCACCTGCCTTACTTCCTCCCTCTCCTTCGCGTATTGATCTGAGAACATCGCGTGAACAAAATCGTCTGCGCTGAACGGGTACGCGACATCCGTCATATGCGCAAAGCTGAACTCCGTGACTCCCACGATCTCCGGGTAATGCGACAATGTTGCAGACAATACCCGCCCCATCAGATGGGACATATAGAAACCCGGATAAATCACCTTCGAGGAAATGCCCGCTTCCTTCAGACGGGTCTGGAAGAGAGATAAGGCGATCGATGGAGGGGGCGGGAACAGGAACGGAGGTGACAGTAATACGACATCAAACTTACCCTCTACTTCCCACGGAATGTTTTCTTGAATAACCATTTTCGTCTCCTTGTGCTATAGTGAATGTTATGAAAATGTCTGTTATTGAACTAATGAAATCCGATTATCCTGCCATTACGCCGGAGGCTGCCGGAATAGAAGCACTCCGGCTTGCCTGCGAGATCGTGAAAGCCCCTCCCGCAAAAGAATTCTCGTTTATGAGCGGATCTATGGGGACACTGGTTTTCTTATGCGGCGCGCTGCGATACCAAAGGGAATCCGGTATATCTTTACATGCTCTGCCATACATTGAGAAAGTCCTCAAATCCCTGGAGGCGTCCCTTACAGACGGTGTACAGAACGATCTGTCCCTCGCCTCGGGTCTTTGCGGAAGTATTCACGCACTACATTTATTAAACCGCATCGGATCCCCCCGGGAGACGCTCTCTCTTTATGCCCTTGCGATTGACCGCCTGTCTGCGGCATCACCCGTTGACCCGGGCTATACGGATTACTATCTTGGAACAGCAGGCCGCATTTCGGTTCTCAGTGAAATCATTGAGGATGCGGAGCGCTTCCCTTATGCATTATTGGACGCTCCCCGGTGTTCTGCTCTTCATGAAATGCTTCTTGCCGCTATGGAACAGCTGTGCTCCAAACAGTGCATACACACAGACGGGGAACTGCTTTGGGATCTTATCTATACCCAAAAGCCTATAAGCGGCCTGGGGCACGGCATGTTCGGGATCGGCGCTGCCCTCCTTGGTGGAGCCGATGTTCTCGAACAAGTCTCAGGACTGGCGTCGAAGGACCAGATCGAGCGCTTCCGCCGCGCAGGATGGGATGCTCTCCGCTTCGAACGGAACACCTACCGTCCGGATCTTACCGATTGGCCGGATCTTCGCCCCAATGCTTCCCCGTCCGCAAGCCTCCATGGAATTTGCTCAGGAGCCCCGGGAATCGGCATGGGACTCCTTGGCCTTCACGATGCTTTGCGCATCAAAGAAAGCAGGGAGCTCCTTAAGCTCACACACAATTCCTGCTTGAGGGCACCCCTTCGGAAACGCGACCACCTCTGCTGCGGAAAAGCTTCTCTGGCCGAGTACTTTCTTACGAGATACGCACTGACAGGTGAAGGCAAAGACTATGATACCGCAGGGAGGATCCTTTCGTATATGAACAGCGAGCGCCTTCACTGCGGCTTAGGCTCTTACACATTTCCCGCAGCCGTGGGGGCAGGCGATACCTCCCTGTTCTTCGGCTCGGCGGGAATAGGCTATGAATATCTGCGTTACGCTTTCCCTGTCCTTCCCCCGGTTCTTCCATGGCATTCCTGCCTGGCCTTAACGCGGCAGACGGAACGTCAGACAGGGGATGCCTGACATCTTTCCGCATAGCGCAGCAACACATACCCAATTCCGGCATACCCCATGAGAAAGGATGGATCGGGCGTGTTTCGAAAGGAGGGGTCAAGAACCCGGAAGCCCCCCTCCCTTCCGGCTCTTTCCGACATTTTCCAAAGCAGCCGGCCGCAGGAGAGCAGATATTCCTTTTCCTTAAGTGTCTCCGCGGCTTTTATGAGAAGGAGGGCGGATCCCGCATTTCCTTTCAGGATCGTATCAGCAGGCAGCAGACTTCCTCTGCAAATGCTTTCCGCGGAAAGCCTCAGCAGCTCATTGGAATCCTTCGCTGCGGCCAGTCCGATTCCCGGAGCCCCTTTCTCGAAATCACAGGCAGGAAACAGAGGCCTGTCAAGTTTCTCCCGATCAGGCCAGGCGGAGAGGCTTTCGCTGTACTCCCTGCGAAGCTCCCGGAACAGCTCCTCCCGTCTTTTTCTGCATAATCGCTTCTGTTCTTTTTTTTCCGTAAGCTCTTCACACAGTGAGAGAGCATATGCAAGTCCCGCTTTTCCTCTCATCAGCCCTGCGCTCATATTTGCTGTTTCCGCATGGATCAGCCGGTCAAGGATATAGGGAAGCAGCTTATGTATGTCTTCCATGAGCCCCTTCGTTCTCCATGCGGACAAACCGACAAGCAGACCGGCCAGCCCTTCCTCCAGTGTGTTCTTCACACAGGCCGTGAGCACCTCTTCATCTATAAGAGAAAGCAGCAGCGCTGCTCCCTCCCTTGAGAGCGAAGGGGAAAGGAGGATTCCGCCGATCCCGTTTCCGAAGCCGAGCATAGTCCTTCCGAGAAGCATTGGTTCATAATGGCTTAAGAAGCTCAGCTGCCTTGCGGTATCAGCGCGGCAATACTCCAGGAATTCTTCTGCTTCGATCTCCCGCCCGGGGACAAGCTTCCGGAACTTTTCGAAGAAAAGAGCCATGCCCTGCATGCCGTTTTTCAGTCCCGGCATGTATTGGGGGGTCAGGTTGCTGTCATAGCTTAAAAAGAAAGGAGTTCCTTTTGCGGAGCTGAGCTTGAGCCCCTGTATGCTCCCGAACAGCTCTTCTGAAAGCCTGAGCGCCTCTTTAGCGGTCAGCTGTCTGCCTTCCGGATCCTGCCACGGGACAGTATGATCCGCTTTTCTCTTTGAAGGAGAGGCCTTGTCCGCAGCCTGCCTAAAGCGGGCCCGCAGGTACTCCAGTTCAAAGCGCTTCTCCTTGGGGCCCATATGAGAGAGACAGAATTCTGCATGCTCCAGCGCAGAGATGGAAAAGAAATCTTGTACAAGGGGATCCTTAGAGGGAGCACCGTATAAGCTTTTTTCATCTGCCCGTATCGAAAAAAACGGAATATCGCCCTCTTCAAGGCTCTCCCTCTCCCAACAGGTGATCTTCTGTGTATCTTTTTCTGAAAGATTCTTTAAGCGCTCTCCGAGCTTCTGCAGCTCCCGCTCTTTTTTTGCCGGATCAATCAGAAAAGCTTCAGAGTGCATTTCCTGAAGCGTGATTGCATAGTAGGAGCTTGAACGCAGAACAAAGCGGGAAGCAGTCTTCGCATATTCGCTTAACAGAGAAGTGATCTTACTGCTGTTCTTTTCAATCGTGTCATACCCCTCGCTGAAGCCGGAAAGAAACGCATTCTCGTAGCCGTAAACAGGGATCCGTTCGCCTTTCCATTCCGGAAGACAGCGAGCGGATTGTTCAAGCAGCGGGCTCATCTGCAGCTTCCCCTGAAGCATCATCGGCAATACCATCGTATTAGCGGAGGAAGAAAAGAGATCCCTGTGTATTTCATCCATGTCGCTAAGACCTTCATAATCGGTTCCTTCGAGGATTCTGTACACAGGTGTAATGATTGTTTCAAGATCGATACAGACGGGGAACCTGCCGGAGGCAACGATATTTTCAAAGTGCATATCGTTGCTGCCGAGACTCCGGAATAAGGAGAGTAATGTGCCGAAATTTCTGAAATAGGCCGGAAGCTCCTCCTCCTTTTCAAGCGCCCGATCCTGTACTGCCTCGATGAACCCATAGAATTTCCCTGCCTTCCATACACGGGGGGCACAAATCTTTCCTTCGAAAAAGCGAAGCGAAAGCTTTCGAAACAGTTCATCCGGTCCGAGGTCGCGAGGCTTATAATAAAATACTCCGCCCTCGGTACTCACCCGGAGCGCGCAGGAACCGTGCAGATGGCAGTCTGCGCCGGATGAAGATACGGACAAGAGTTCTCCCATGGGATTTCCGTTCAGAAGCTCCCGCTCGATTCCCTCCTCATTTTCCGACATGCGGGTGAATAAGCTGTCCATAAACTGCCGGAAGTTTCCACAGATCCGCTGCCGCCAGCGCTCCATCCGGGGATATTTAAAAAAAGGAGCGCCGGAAGCGGTGAGCTTTTTTGCGGCCGCTTCTCGCGCTTCCTTTTTCTGCTCGTCATTTGCGAAGGAGGAACCAAGCACGCAGACAGGCGCGATCCGCTGAAGCTCCTCGTCAAATTGCTTCAAAACAAGAGGCTCCGTAAGCTTAGCGAGCCTCTTCCTTAATAGATCCGAAGCACTTTTCGCTCCTTCCTCTGTCAGATTGTATTGCGTCTTGAGAAATGTCTCTTCTTTCTCAATGATCGGGTCAAGAAATCCGAATAAATCATCCATATATACTATCTGTGATCTGCTGTAAACTGCGCAGTATCCTAAATGGCACAAAGGAAAAGGGCCCTTGAAGACAATGTCACCAAGGGCCCCATAGATTCAATCAGCAGGTTGCCAAAGAAACTGTTCCCGCAGCAACTCCGACGGTCGTGACGGTTGTAACCGGTGTTGTTCCGCCGGCGACATCATCGAGCTGGCTCTTGTCAAGCTTCCCTTCCTCGACAAGTGTTCCGCCATAAGCCTTAAGGTCATCTACTGTTCCTTCAATATTGAACTCCTTGATGATATCCTCAAGTCCCTTGCCGCTCTTGGTAAGCTCCAGAACCTTGTTCTTAACTTCCTCGTTGTTCGCTGCCTGATCATAGAACTCTTTAACTGTCATCATCATACCTCCTTTAGTAATGTGTCTTTGATTATAGTCGGTAACGAAATGATCTGTTGTGCAGAAGCTTTCGTTTTCCCCATATGTAGGTCATCTAAGCAAGTGCCGTCGGCATTTAATAAACGAAATAAGGCAAACCAGATATTTTTACTAGAGTATAGTCTTATCTTGCCTATATTACAAGTAAAAATCCTAAAAATTCTTCCCGACAGAAGGCGCTGATGAGGGAGCAGGGGAGCTCTTTTTCCAGGGTACCATCCGGTGCATTTGAGAAAGATTAACATTTGTACGCATCGAGCAGCTCGGCCAGCTTTTTCTGAGCGGTGATGACATATTCGATGCACTCCTGCGCATCGACGACAGTGATCTCCTGGGCATGGGCGGAGGGGTTGCGGTATTCATCCCGGATCCTTGCGATAACGGGCATCTGGGACTTCATGACATTCAGCGAAGAGCCCGGATTGACCAGCAATGCAGCTTCTGCATATTCACGGAATTCCTGCCAGATCTTCTGACTGGCAATCCGGCCGTTGTCGTCGAGTCCCATGATGTATTTGAGCTTTCCGAGAGTGACCTGTTCCTCGGAGAGGAGCTGGTCTTCCGCGGATGTATCATTTGCAGAGAAGCAGGCAGCGGGCAGTTTTTTCAGATACTGCGGTTCACCGTATTTTTTCTTTTCATATTCCACATAGGCCGTGAAAATGCGCTTCTTGAGCTCGAATTCGCAGGCCTTGCCAATCTGTACACAGACTCCGGAGAAGTCGACCATGCGGTCGAAATCCTTCATATTGTCATAGGCCATAAGCGCAGAAACAAGCCAGGTAACGGACTGGCTGCTCAGCTTAAGAAATGTTTTTTTGCCGATGGAGGACTTCAAATTTTTGAGATATTTGGAGTCGGCTTTTTTCATGAGGTCTTCCCGGTTGTCATTTTGGGTTCCGCTCTGGCTTTCCCCGGCATTTGCGCTTATCCCGTCGAACTGGGGAGCAATGTTCTCCCCTATGGCCTGTCCGTCATTCATTTCCTGTATGAGTCTTCGGATCCGGAGCTGCCGCTGCCGCACGGCAAGAAGCTCCTTCTCCAGATATTTTTTCATGTCCGGGTCTTTACAGACGATCCATGCACCGTTCCGGCCGGAAGATAGCGCATTGTAGACCCCCTTCTTCTGGTTTTTCCGATAGGCGACAGTATCGGTCGCGGGATCATACGTGACATTGTCGGGCAGGACGATGCAGGCGATTCCTTTCTTTGCATAAGGGAGCCATGTCTCTTTGGAGTCAATCAGCCGGATATCGTAGGAATCCGGATCGTAATCTTCGCGCCGGATTGTCGCCAGCTGGAGGCAATTGACCAGCCAGCGCATTCCGTTTCCGCCGTCAACGAAGGAGGTATTCTGCTTCAGGTGGGTGATGTGAAGCTGTGCGCCGGCTTTATTTGCCATGGACGCCAGATCCGCTTCGGCCTTAAGCAGATCCAGGGACGGATCCTGGACCTCATCGCACAGATAGATGGCGACCTTCCCGAACTCGAGCTGCTCAAGAGAACCGCCGTCCTTCTGGCTGATGATGACGAGATCCTGACTGTCGTCGGGGATTTCATCTTCCTTCAGGATGCTGACAGACCGGCCCTCCGCTTTCAGCTTATCGACAATATCCAGGGCGATTTCTTCCTGGCCGGTTCCCGTGCGGCCTTCGATGATATACCAGGCCCGGCGGTTCCTGCGCACATTGGTCAGGATAGAGGAGATCAGGTAAAGCTGGTCTTCATTTCGTTCCGACAGATTCTGTGATAAGGCATTGGATTCGATACTTCTAAGCTTCCTGAGGGCATCGGTCCCTCCGCCGGACCGGATGACCGGTTCGAGATAATCAGTCAGGTCCTCGGCGTCATTTGCATAAAAAATGGGGAAGCCGGCTGTTAACTGGCTGTCATAATCGGTCAGGATATCCGTGTCCGGGCTGTAGAAACAGTCCGGCAGGAATGAGGCGCCCTCGATGCTGACAGAGCGGACCTGGTCTTCCGGGACGCCGCGGGTCAGGCGCCTCACATCATGGCTCATGAGCATGGAAGGATGGACGGATGTCCAGGCGGCACTTCCGTCACGGAAGCTCACGATATCGGCAGCATTTGTCAGTTTGACACTGTTTCCTGCATAGATGCCAAGCAGCGCAAAGCGATATTCCCCTTCTCGGGAGGAAGCGAAGGTCAGCTTCAGATGATTGGTCCGGACGCTTTCCTCTATATCGATCCGTATGCCTGTATTATCATCCGGTGGGATGGGAGCGTTGAAAAGAGCGGTATAGACGATGAGGAAGGTGTATTTCCAGGAATACCTCATTTCGCCGGTCGCCGGGCTGCCGGAGACCGATTCGTATTCAGAACAGATGAAATTGACGAGCTTTTTGGAGCGGCAATGCCTGAGGAACTGTTTAAGCGTGTTTTCATATATGATCATAGTTCACATCCTATCCGACGGTATACAAGAAAACCCCACATTATCATAAAGAGCACCTCCGAAGAGGTGCTTATCGCTCAATCATGATCCTTGATGTGCTGGCAAAGATCAAAAGCAAAACCGGACGGTGAAACTATCATTGCTGATTTGCTGCTCTTGTCTTCGATGATACGTCCGGACGGATGTGTAAAGCCTCTCTCTGTCAGGAACTGATATCCCTCATCGAAATCACTCACGTTCATACGGATGATTGTTTTATCCTGAGGCACATTTGCCTGGGCTATGTCGACGTGGAATCCGTTGGCATCCTTCATTGTGACGTTCGTGATATCCTTGCCGTCAATATCCTTGCGGTTATGATGTCTCTCAAAGCCTAGCGCCTCGAAAAGAGCGATCGCTGCTTCTGCATCTTTTGTAATAATCAATGGATTGAAACTTGTGATTTTCATAAATCCTGTCCTCCTGCAAAATTGAATTAAGTGTCGCTTCATTATAGTCGTTAACGAAATTATCTGCTGCGCAGAACCTTTCGTTTTCCCTATATGCAGTTAATCTAAGCAATTGCCTTCGGCAA